>JAJQBM010000184.1 GCA_021203285.1 Clostridiales bacterium
TTCCGGAGAATCTATTATGATGAAATAAGTTTCTTTTGACGGGACGGAGAACGGTTATGAATATGCGGAAAAAAGAGAGAAAAGCCAGAGGGCTTCATATAATTATCATCGGCTGCGGAAAGGTGGGAACCACTCTGGTCGGACGGCTCATCGCGGATGGCCATGACATCACGGTCATCGACCAGAATGCGGCGCGAATCCAACAGCTCACGGACCGGTATGACATTTCCGGCGTGGTGGGGAACGGAGCCAGCTTTGCCACGCAGAGCGAGGCGGGGATCGATGTTGCGGATATCCTGATCGCTGTCACGGATTCCGATGAGCTGAACCTTCTCTGCTGTGTTGTGGCCAAGCGCGCGGCGCAGTGTGAGGTGATCGCCCGTGTCCGGACGCCGGATTACATTCAGGAGGCCGATTATCTGAAGGAAAAGCTCGGGCTGGCCATGATCATCAATCCGGATCTGCAGACGGCGCGTGCCATCGCGCGGGTGCTGTATATGCCGACCGCATTGTCGGTGAATACCTTTGCGGGCGGTCAGGCGGATATGGTCCGTATGAAGCTGCCGGAGGGGAATGTCCTGACGGGGAAACGGATCATGGATCTCGGCAGCGAGCGGCTGAGCGACGTCCTGATCTGTGCCGTGGAGCGCGGCGGAGAGGTCGTGATTCCGGACGGCTCCTTTGTCCTTGAGGCCGGGGATGTGATTGTTTTCATCGCCCAGATCCGGAATGGGCGGCATTTCCTGCGGGATATCGGTTTCCAGACGCATCAGGTGAGGGATGCCCTTCTGCTGGGCGGCGGGCGCTGTGCTTATTATCTGGCGCGGCTTCTTCTGGACGCCGGGATTGAGGTCAAAATCATCGAGCGGGACCGGCAGCGCTGTGAGGAGCTAAGCACTCTGCTTCCCCGCGCGATCGTGATCAACGGCGACGCCGGCAGCGAGGAGCTGCTGGGAGAAGTGGGAATCGGCACGGCGCAGGCTGTCGTGGCGTTGACCGGTTTTGACGAGGGAAATATATTCCTGACGCTGCATGCGCGGGAGGTTTCCGACGCGAAGCTGGTTGCGAAGGTGAGCCGGACGACATACCGCAATGTGATCAACAGTCTGGATCTGGGGAGCGTGGTTTATCCGCAATACATCACATCGGAGGCGATCGTGGCTTATGTGCGGACCAAAACCGCGCAGATGCACGGCGATATCGAGACGCTGGTGCAGCTTTTCAGTGACCGGGTGGAGGCGATCGAGTTTCTGGTCGCAGAGGGCTCAAAGGTGACGGGGGTTCCGCTTTCCGAACTGCGGCTGAAAGATCAGATGCTGCTGACCTGCATCAACCGCGGGGGCAGGATCATTATCCCGCGCGGCCATGATGTCATCCGGCCCGGAGATACCGTGATTCTAGTGACGACGCACACGGGGATCGACTGTATCGATGATGCTCTGAGGTAGAGAGATTATGAATAAAGATATGATTCGGTATATCCTCGGATGGATATTGGTGATAGAAGGTATTTTCCTGCTGCTGCCGTGGATCGTGGGTTTGATTTACCGGGAGCGCTGTACATGGACATTTCTTCTGGTCAGCCTGTGCAGCCTGTTTATCGGTTGGCTTGTTGTACGGAAAAAACCCGGCCGGACTGTTTTTTATATGAGAGAGGGCTGTGTCGCCACGGCGGCCAGTTGGATCCTGATCAGTCTGGTGGGATGTCTCCCGTTTCTGATCAGCGGAGAGATTCCGTCCTTTGTGGACGCCTTTTTTGAGACAGTCTCCGGGTTTACTACGACCGGGGCGACGATACTGGATGATGTGGAGGCGCTGTCCCACTGCATGCTTTTCTGGAGGAGCTTTACCCACTGGATGGGCGGTATGGGCGTTATGGTCTTTTTGCTCGCCGTGATCCGGATGGGCGGCGGTTCCAATATGAACCTGATGCGGGCGGAGAGCACGGGACCCTCGGTTTCCAAGCTGGTTCCGAAGGTGATGCGTTCCGCAAGAATCACGTATACGATTTACATCAGCCTGACATCTCTGATGGTTGTCTTTCTGCTGGCGGGGCGGATGCCGCTGTTTGAGGCGCTGACGACCGCATTTGGAACGGCCGGGACGGGCGGATTTGGTGTGAAGGCGGACAGCATTGCGGGGTATTCCCCCTATATCCAGTGGGTGGTTACCGTATTTATGCTGGCTTTCGGCGTGAATTTTAACGCCTATTATCTGATTCTTTTTAAAAAGTGGCGGCAGGCGTTCCATATGGAGGAGGTCCGGTATTATTTCCTGATTATCCTGAGCGCGATCGCTGTCATTATGGTCAACATCTATGATACCGCGGTTACTTTCGGGGAAAATCTGAGAACCGTCTCTTTTCAGGTGGCCTCCATTATTACGACCACGGGGTTTACCACGGTGGATTTTGATTTGTGGCCGGAGACCGCGCGGTTTATTCTGGTGCTGATCATGTTTTTCGGCGCGTGCGCGGGGAGTACCGGCGGCGGCCTGAAGATTTCCCGCATTATTATTATTGTAAAGACGGTTCTGCGGGAGTTCGGCTCCTACCTCTTCCCGAAGAGTGTGAAAAAGATCAAGATGGACGGGAAGAACGTGGAGGAGGACGTGATCCGCGGCATCCATGTGTATCTGGTGACATTTGTTGCGTTGTATGTCCTCTCCATGTTCTGCCTTTCTCTGGAGAATGTGGATTTTATCACGAATTTTACCGCTGTGGCGGCTACGATCAATAATATCGGTCCGGGGATGCACCTGGTGGGCGCGACCCAGCGCTAT
>JAJQBM010000061.1:0-2213 GCA_021203285.1 Clostridiales bacterium
CTATCGGTAAGTGGTGGGGGAATAACCCTGCCATCAGAGCGCAGGATGATGTTGATTTGCTTGCTCTCAATAAAAATAAGACAGAGGGGATCTTTTGCGAGTGTAAATTTAAGAATCGTCCGATGCCGATGGAAGAATACGATGATTTGATCACGGCTGCGCATGCGTTTCCGGATGACATGAAAAAACATTTTATGCTTATCCGTAACAGCGGGTTTACGGCTCCTGTTTGCAGGAGAGCGGCAGAGGAAGGGGCCGTGCTTTTAACGGCTGAGGATTTATTTGTTTAATTAGGATAATTTAATACGGGCGCAGCTGCTCCAAAAGTGTCACAGCATCCATGCTGACCTTCAGGAGCTCCTGCGCTGTTTTTGTGTCTTTTTCCCGGAGGATGCGGTCAAATTCGACAAACTCCGGATACAGGCGGTGCTGTTCCGTGTGAAAATCAAAGGTCTGTGTCCGACCATGGCGGTCCGTGATCTCAAAGGCATCGATTTTGTTCATGGGCATGCGGATCGTGAGGCACGCGTTCTCTCCGATGATGGTGGAGGTGACCGGCGCATGGCAGTCCTTCGCCGCCAGAGCAACAGCCTGAAATGTTCCGTAATCCAGTGTCAGGATGCCGCTCGTGTCCACGCCGCGCTGCATCGTCGGGTGATAGTGTGCTTCACGCGGCCGACCGAACAGCGCCAGAATGGCGTGGAGATTATATACATTCAGATCCATCAGGGCGCCGCCCATGCAGGCGGGGTCAAACGCCGGGGCGATCTTTCCCGCGCAGAAATCATCATAGCGGGAGGAGTACTGGCAGAACTGGAAATCAACCAGACGGATCGGGCCGAGGTCGGCAAGATGCTCCCGCAGCGAACGGAATGCGGGCGTGTAGTGAAGGCTCATGGCTTCCAGTAAAAAGACGCCTTGCATCGCTGGATCGGCTGCCAGTTCCGCAAGCTCCTGCCGTGTCACGGTCGCCGGTTTTTCCAGGAAAACGTGCTTTCCGGCGTCGATCGCCTGTTTTGCAAAAGCGAAGTGCAGGTTATTGGGAAGGGCAAGGTACACCGCGTCGATATCCGCCACCAGCAGATCTCCGGCATTCAGAAAATATCCGTCCAGACGGTAGGTTTCACACAGTTTCTTTGTCCGCGCAGCGGAATGCTCCCTTCCCATCAAATAGCATTTTTCCGGATGCAAAGAGGCGATGAGCGGCAGAACCTCCTGCACGATTTTTCCGGTTCCCATGATTCCCAGTTTCATAGTTTGATTCCTCTTGTTTCATAATTTTCAGACACCGATAGCATCATTATAATGCTTGTTTTGATTGTTTGTCTATGGTAGACTGAAAGAAATTTCGGATGATTTTCTTAAAGGAGGAGTTTACCATGACAGACGAAAACAAGATTGCGACCGCGCAGGCCAACAAACAGATGATGCTGGATTTTTATGAGCGTGTATTCAACAACTGGGATATGTCCGGCATCGACGATGTCATGCGTGAGGATTATATGCAGCACAGCCCGGAGGTGGAGGACGGCCGAGAGGGCTTTAAGAAGTTTTTCCGCGGCTTTCTTCAGGCAAAGCCTCATGCAGACATCATCAAGGTAATTGCCGAGGACGACCTCGTCTGCATGTTTTTCCGCTGCACCCTCGGAGTCAATGGGATGGTGAACAAGGTTTTTGATCTTTATCGTATTGAGGACGGCAAGCTGGCGGAGCACTGGGACTGCGTCATGAATACGGATGGCGTTCCGGTGAACAATTCGCTGGGGCACTTTTGAATCAATGATTGAATATTGTTTAAGGAGAAAGACGATGAAAAAGTATGCATTCGGTGTCGATATCGGCGGCACTACAGTGAAAATGGGACTGTTTGAGACAGACGGTACACTCTGTGACACATGGGAGATTAAGACGCGGACGGAAAACAGAGGTTCCGAGATTCTCGGTGATATTGCAGCCAGTATTTCGGAAAAGATGGAGAAAAACAACCTCACCGCGAGTCAGATTGACGGCATCGGCATGGGCGTGCCCGGACCGGTCGGCACGGACGGCACGGTTTTTCATTGTGTGAACCTCGGATGGGACACTTTCAATGTGGAGCAGGCGATGCAGACGCTGACCGGCTTCCGCACAAAGGCGGGAAACGACGCCAATGTGGCGGCGCTCGGCGAGATGTGGATGGGCGGCGGCAAAGGATATGAGAATCTGGTCATGGT
>JAJQBM010000061.1:2223-2758 GCA_021203285.1 Clostridiales bacterium
GTGTGATCCTGAACGGGAAAATTCTTCCCGGATTCAACGGTGCGGCCGGCGAGATCGGGCATATCCACATGCGGGATGATGAACCGGATGCCTGCGGATGCGGGAATCACGGCTGTCTGGAACAGTATGCGTCGGCCAACGGCGTGGCGCGTATGGCCAGAAAATATTTAAAAGAGCACCGGGAGAAGAGCGTGCTGCGTCAGCTTGACCGGGATGCGATCACATCCAAGGATGTCTTCGATGCGGCGAAGGACAATGACGCCGTGGCGCTGGAGATCGTAGATGATTTCGGAAAAACCCTCGGGAAGGCAATGGCGCAGATCGCCTGCGTGGTCAACCCTCAGGCGTTTGTCATCGGCGGAGGCATGGCCAAGGCCGGAGATATTGTCATCGAGGTCGTCCGGAAGCATTTTGCAGAGTATGCGTTCCACGCAGCCAGCGGTACCCTGTTTACGCTGGCAACTCTTGGCAATAATGCTGGGATCTACGGCGGCGTCCGGATGATACTGGACGAGACTGCCAACGGATATTGTTT
>JAJQBM010000032.1 GCA_021203285.1 Clostridiales bacterium
TACAAAGAAACTAAAAAGCGAACACAGCGCAACTGTGTGGCAACGGCGTAGCGCCCCCGCTTCCAAATCCCGTGGATGTCTTGATAAAATCAGCGCCCGCCTCCGAGACACAGCGGCATACCGCGATTTTCTCATCCTCTGTCAGATAGCAGGTCTCAATGATGACTTTTAAAATATGATCCCCGGCCGCTTCTTTTACCAGCCGAATCTCATCTGTCACATTCTGAAATTTGCTGTTTTTTACCAGCCCGATATTGATCACCATGTCAATCTCGTTCGCTCCGTCCGCAATTGCCTGTCTGGTCTCAGCAACTTTTGCGGCGGTATTCGCGTTGCCGAGGGGAAAACCGACAACGGTGCAGATATTTAATCCGGGAAAAGTATCACTGACCCTCTTGACATAAGAGCTGGGGATACACACAGACGCCATCCGAAAAATAATGGCTTCATTACATAAATTCTTGATCTCTTTCCATGAACTCCAGGCGTTCAATGCCGTATGGTCAACATACTGTATAACTCTTCTTTCCTCATGCAGTCACCATCCTGATTTTATCCTGACGTTTTTAACCGAATGTTATTTTAATATATTTTTGCAAAAAAATCCATACTTCATCTCATCTATGGATAAACTTTTATTTTTGCCAATCGTTCCCCCGTCTTTTTATGAAAGTTGCACAATCATGGAAAATATATGATAAAATCTGTCTTTCTCTGCGGTGCGGAAATTATCAGGAAACCAGTCATATACAGGATCGGGTAGAAGGCGACTTTTGCCTCTTACTCGCCGCACGGAGTGCTGACTGTACAGCTGTCATATTCCGTACGCACCCCTGCGCAAAAAAAGGAAAGCACCGCAATGAATGCGATGCCTCCCCAAAATTTCTGTCTGAAAACTTTTTTAATTTTCAGAAACTTATACTCAGCAGGCTCTTTTTCCACCGATATTTTCTTCCGGTCACTCTTTCGGGATACTCCGTCTCGGCGACAGGATCTGGAATCCCGTCTTCTTGTACAGGGTTCCCATGATTCCGTCCGGTGCCACCAGGATAACTACGATGGCGATGATGCCGAGCACGATGTTCGACATACCGGTGAAGTTGTACATAATCTGCACGATGATGACGTACAGAACAGATCCCACGATCGGTCCTTCCATCGTCCCCAGGCCGCCGATGATGACCGCAAAGGTCATGGCGATGGTCCAGTTGATGGAGAATCCCGTGGACGGGTTGATGTACGCCGTCTGCATGTACTGTGCGCCGCCGATCAGCCCCATCATGAAGCAGGCGATCATATAGCAGCGAAGCTTTGTCTTGTACAGCTCCACGCCCATGACTTCCGCTGCGGAAGCACTGTCGCGGATGGCCATGAGGGCCAGCCCGGTCTTCGTCTGGAGCAAGCAGTACACGATCAGTGTGGCCAGCACTGCCACCACAAGGGCAGTGTAATAAAGCTGCTTATAGCTCATGCCGTAAACTGTATTGATGGACCAGTCTTTCGCATAGCCGACAAACTTCCAGTTCGAGAAGAAGATGTTCAGCGCCTCGGCAATGATCCAGGTACCGATAGCAAAGTAC
Organism: Clostridiales bacterium; assembly: GCA_021203285.1. Taxonomy (GTDB): domain Bacteria; phylum Bacillota; class Clostridia; order Lachnospirales; family Lachnospiraceae; genus Eubacterium_I. Next base: position 1,581 of record JAJQBM010000032.1, read on the forward strand.
ACGCCGCTCATCTTAAAGATGGCAGGCGACACCGCAAGCCCGAAGAGCATGCAGATCACAGCGCCGATGATGATGGAGAGGTAGATATTTACCCCGTAATTCACCGAGAGGATGGTCAGCGTGTAACCGCCGATTCCGATAAAGGCCTGCATACCAAGCGACAGCATGCCGGCATAGCCGCCCATCAGGTTCCACATCTGGCTCATGGCCAGGTACAGGCACATCAGGGTCAGGATATTTAAGAGATATGAAGTTCCCGCAAGCGGCAGTACCACAAAGAGCATCACAACCACAACGATCAGCAGGATCAGACTTGATTTTTTCATGTTTTTCATTTTCATCCGCCCCCTTTACTTTCTCACCGCAGAAGCAGCAAACAGTCCGTTCGGCCTCAGGGCCAGGATGACCAGCAGCACGATGTAAGCCACCAGCATCTGCACGCCGGACCCGAAGATGTTGCCGCCCACCAGCTGTGCCACACCCAGGAGGATGCCGCCGATCAGTGTGCCGAACAGGGAGCCCATGCCGCCGATGACCACCACGCCGAAGGCGATGATCAGGTACTGTGTACCCGAAGACGGATAGAACGTGAATGTGGAACCTACCAGGGATCCGGCCACCGCCGTGATGCCCATGCAGATCACCATGGCTGCCGCATAAGCCAGCTTGGTGTTGACGCCCATCAGCTCCGCCGCCATAACATCATCCGAAGTCGCCCGGATGGACCGGCCGAAGTTTGTTTTCTGCATCATCAGGGACAACCCTATGATGATTACGCAGGCGATGATGAAGCTGGTCAGGTAACTGGCAGAGATGGAAAGGTACTGTGTCGTGACCACGTTTTTCGACGCCAGCGGGTTGTTGATGATCTGGTTGTCGGCGCTGAATATTTTCAGCATCAGGTTCGACAGGAAGATGGACAGGCCGAACGTCACCAGCAGTGCCGGCGCGTCACCCTTGTCCATTACCTGGTTGACCAGGAACTGCTGGATCAGGAAACCGAGGACACACATCACGATCACCGAGATGATGGTGGATACGACCAGGCTGCAGCCTAAGGCGTTCGACGCCACCATGGTGATGTATGTACCGAGGATCATCAGGTCTCCATGGGCCAGGTTCGTCAGTCCCATGATACCAAAGACAAGGGACATACCGATACCGAT
>JAJQBM010000198.1 GCA_021203285.1 Clostridiales bacterium
TTGGTGGGAGGAGAAGGGAGGATTTCGAGGACAGGGCGCGGACAAATAAATAAATCGTAGAGAACTATGATACATTGATGGAGCTGAGTGCGGACGAAAGAAAACGTTTGGAGTATGAGGCGCGTGATAAGGCGCTCCGTGACTATAATTCCAATATGAAGGGCTCTTATGATCGGGGACATGCCGCTGGTTTTGAGGAAGGTTTGAGAAAGGCACATGACCGTGAATTGGCGACTTTTCTTAATCTTTTGAATCGTAATTTTTCTGTAGAGGACGCGAAAACTATTACGTATTGCAGTGATGATATTGTGCAGGAGGCCCTTGTGTTAAGAGATAAGACATGATTTAAATGTTGAAAACAGAAGAATAGGGTGTCGGAAATATTGCCTGACATCCTATTTTTATGTTTTTTAATTTATTGGAGAAGAATCCTGTATCAGTTATGGAATGATATTCAAAACAAACAGCACCACAATGCTGATCAGAAACAGCACCATCCCGACATTCCCGAAGACCGTCCGGAGGGTCTGACCTGCCGGCATCTCATGTTCGCCGGAATACAGCTCGGTTTTCCGGAGAGACATAATGAAAAATACCAGTCCGGCGATTCCCAACCCAAACAGGAGAAGGAGCAGCAGCCCAAGCCCGATCAGTGCGCCGAGGTGAGAGAAAACGGCAGCTATCATATACTCTGTGGAGCTGCCGGAAATCCATTGTTCGTAGTTAAGCCGGTCAAGCAGGGCGGATGTGAGGAAACCGCTCAGGAAGTTGATCGCCATATGGAAGGAAATGCTGTAGCCGATTTTTCCGGTTCGTATATACACATAGGCGAAAAGGCACCCCAGTCCGAATGCGTAGAAAAACTGGTAAAAATTCCCGTGGATTATTCCGAAAAACAGTCCGGACAGGAGGATCGCTGTGCGGTCTCCGAACACGATGACGCGGTCGATGAGCAGCTTGCGAAAAACCAGCTCCTCAAGGATCGGAGCGAGGATGACGGAGAAAAGGAATACATAGCCGAGGTCTCCGCCGGTCAGCATCTCTTCCACCGAGGAGGTAATTTCCAAGCCCGTCAGGCGGCTTAAGAGAGCGCTCACTCCGTTTCCGATGAGACTCCCGGCGTAGGTGATGAAAACCGCGATGCAGAGGGTGGAGAACCATTTTGCGCCGGTCATTTTATTTTTGTAGAGTTTCATGGCGGGCAGGCGTCGCATGATCCGCGCGCACACCGGCATGGCCGCAAGGTATAACGGCGCGCAGGAGAGCACCCAGTAGAGCAGAGGGTAGCGGTAGATGCTGCCCGGCGCCACAGTCTGTATGTTGACGCTGAGAAGCATCTGTACGCCGATCCACAGTACGACCAGCATGAAATAGGCAAATCCGGTTGTTGAGAAAAATTTCTTTTTATCCATATCACAGTCTCCTGAATTCTGTCTTAATTAAATGGACATGACTGCTGACGCAGTCATCACCATGTATGAAAGTCGATTGCTTCGTGCTTTCCGCACTCCCGCAATCGCCGCCTGTATTCGCAATCCGCACTATTGTGCTACTTGCTCATACTGGCTTGGTCGTTGAATATCCAGTCATCTGGGTGTGCAAGCACCCCATCTGTCTGCCTATTCACGACACTTTCATAGTAAATATAACGTGAATGTTCGGTTAATGCAACACCCGGACAGACCGTAATGTCGAAAAACAGCAACTTTTTCCATGAATAAGCTGCCGCGATTTTGCGCACTCTCTTTATAGATTTTTTTGGAGGGTGGCATACATGGCGGCATATAAAGTTGAAATTAGCGGAGTGAACACTTCGACACTTCCAATCCTGAAGGAGGACGAGAAGAAGGAGCTTTTTGAAAGGATCCGTCAGGGTGACCCGGAGGCAAGGGAAACCTACATTCGCGGAAATCTCCGTCTGGTTTTAAGCGTCATCCGACGGTTTGCCTCCACCAGCGAGAATATTGATGATTTGTTCCAGATCGGGTGTGTCGGTCTGATCAAATCAATCGACAATTTTGATCCGGATATGGAGGTGAAATTTTCCACCTATGCGGTGCCGATGATCATCGGGGAGGTGCGGCGGTATCTGCGCGACAACAACAGTGTCCGGGTCAGCCGTTCTCTCCGCGATACGGCCTATAAAGCCATGCAGGCGAAGGAAGAGCTGATGTCCGCATCGGACGCCGAGCCTACCCTGAATGAGATTGCAGAGAAAACCGGTATCCCGCAAGAAGACATCGTTTACGCCCTCGACGCCATTCAGACGCCGGTCAGCCTGTACGACCCGGTTTATTCAGACGGCGGGGAGCCCCTCTATGTCATGGATCAGATCAGCGACAAAAAGAACCGGGAGGATCGGTGGGTGGAACAGCTTTCCCTGAGCGACGCAATCAAGCGCCTCGGCGAACGGGAGCCCCGCATCATCCGGCTGCGATTTTTTGAGGGCAAAACGCAGATGGAAGTCGCCTCGGAAATTCATATCTCCCATGCCCAGGTCAGCCGCTTGGAAAAATCCGCATAGAAAACGATGAAAAATTATCTGACGCTGCGGGATTGAAATTTTGTTTATTCTAAATATTTGACAAATCGGGAAGCGGATAAAGATTTTTCATTCCAAAAACAGCAAAGAAATGAAAAATGGTCTTTGATTGGGACACAACGAACATGATCCATTTTACTTATATCACCATGAGCATCCGCGATCAGGATATCGGAACCCAGATCGTTTACACAACTC
>JAJQBM010000209.1 GCA_021203285.1 Clostridiales bacterium
CCGTGGATCACATCGTACATCTTCATAATCTGCCCGTAGTCCGGCAGGTCGTATTCATCCTTCTCAATGGTAAACAGCATCAGCTTGTCTCCGGCAGCCTTTAACTCCGGCGTCACGATATCCTGCTCCGTCGCCACATCCACCGCGAAGGAGCCCAGCGTCGGCGGCACATCGATCTCGTTGAAGCTGCCGGACATAGAATCCTTTCCGCCGATGGAGGGAAGTCCGAAACCCATCTGGGCGCTGTACGCGCCGAGGAGCGCCGCAAACGGCTGGCTCCACCGGGACGGCTCCTCACTCATCCTGCGAAAATACTCCTGGAAGCTGAAACGGATCTTGTGATAATCTCCGCCCGCGGCCACGATCTTTGCCACCGACTCCACGACCGCGTAAACCGCACCGTGGTAGGGACTCCAACTGGACAGATACGGGTCAAACCCGTAGCTCATCAGTGTCACGGCATCGCACTTTCCGGTCATCACTGGCACCTTTGCCGCCATGGCCTGCGTCTCCGTCAGCTGATACCGGCCGCCGTAGGGCATGAACACGCTGCCCGCTCCGATCGAGCCGTCGAACATTTCCACCAGCCCCTTCTGGGAGCAGACATTCAGATCCTTTAAGGTATCAAGCCACGCTGCGCGGATATCATTCGCCGCCAGATCCTTCGCCACGGCATCCGCTGCAATCCGGTCGAAATAATCATCCTCCTTCGCCGGGATATCGACTGAAATATTCGTCTCCTGATGCGCGCCGTTCGTATCCAGAAACGCGCGGGACAGATTGACGATCTCTTTTCCTCTCCATGACAGAACCAACCGCGGCTCCTCGGTCACCACAGCCACGGGAACCGCCTCCAGATTCTCCTCCGCCGCGTAGGACAGGAACTGATCCACATTCTCCGGTGCGATGACCACCGCCATCCGCTCCTGCGACTCGGAGATGGCCAGCTCGGTTCCGTCCAGACCGGCGTATTTCTTCGGCACCTTGTCCAGATCGACGCGAAGGCCGTCCGCCAACTCGCCGATGGCGACGGAAACGCCGCCCGCGCCGAAATCATTACACTTCTTTATAATATAGGCGACTTCCTCCCGCCGGAACAGACGCTGGATCTTTCGCTCTGTCGGCGGATTGCCCTTCTGGACCTCCGCCCCGCAGGTGTCAATGGAAGCCGTGGTGTGCGCCTTGGAGGAGCCGGTCGCTCCGCCGCAACCGTCACGGCCGGTGCGCCCGCCGAGGAGGATGATCACATCCCCCGGATCGGAGGTCAGCCGCTGCACCGCACGGCGCGGAGCCGCGCCGAGGACGGCACCGATTTCCATACGCTTTGCCACATAATTCGGGTGGTAAATCTCCTTTACCAGCCCGGTAGCCAGTCCAATCTGGTTGCCGTAGGAGCTGTAGCCTCCGGCTGCCGACCGGACAATTTTTTTCTGCGGAAGCTTGCCCGGCAGGGTATCCTTCACGGAGCGGGTCGGGTCCGCCGCGCCGGTCACGCGCATCGCCTGGTATACATAGGTACGCCCGGAGAGCGGATCGCGGATCGCGCCGCCCAGACAGGTCGCCGCGCCGCCGAAGGGCTCAATCTCCGTCGGATGATTATGCGTCTCGTTTTTAAAGTTGATGAGCCACTCCTCCTCCTTGTCGTCCACCGTCAGCGGGACAACGATCGAGCAGGCATTGATCTCATCCGACTCCTCCTGATCCTGAAGCTTTCCCTCTTTTTTTAACTTTTTCATGGCCATCAGCGCCAGATCCATCAGGCAGACAAACTTGTCCGGGCGATCGGCATAGAGCTCCGCAAAATTGTCCAGATACTGCTCGTAGGACTTTTTGATCGGCTCCAGATAATAGCCGTCGCCGAACTGAACATCCTTCAGCTCCGTGGAAAACGTCGTGTGGCGGCAGTGATCCGACCAGTAGTTGTCCAGCACGCGGATCTCCGTCATAGACGGTTCCCTATGCTCCTCCCCGGCAAAATAGTTCTGTATATGAAGGAAATCCTGAAATGTCATGGCCAGGCCGAGGGAATCATACAGTTCCCGCAGAGAATCCTCCGGCATCGCGGAAAAGCCGTCGAAGATGACGACATCGTCCGGCTCCGCAAAATCCTGCACCAGCGTCTCCGGCTTTTCCAGCCCCGTCTCCCTCGAATCCACCGGGTTAATGCAGTGGTGACGGATCGCCGCAAGCTGCTCGTCCGTGATATCGCCCTCGATCACATAGGTCGTCGCGGTGCGGATGATGGGCTCCTCGTCCTCATTTAAAAGCTTCACGCACTGCTGAGCGGAGTCCGCCCGCTGATCAAACTGTCCCGGCAGATACTCCACGGAAAATGTCCGCGCGCCGTTTAAATCGAACTCCTCCTCGTAGACATAGTCCACCGGAGGCTCGGAAAACACGCTCACCAGCGCCTCCCGGTATGTCTCGTCCGAGATGTTCTCCACATCGTAACGAACCAGCTCCCGCACCTTCGTCACACCCGGAATGCCCAGATAGCTTCTGATCTCCGCCTCAAGCTCCCGCGCTTTCACGGCATAGGCGTCCTTTTTCTCCACATAAACTCTGCGTACACTGCTCATTTTATTTCCTCCCATCTGGATGCTAAATATGGATGCAATATCTCAAGTATATATTTTGCCTTCTCCAACTGATCTTTAGCCATATCAACCGATACTATAAAAAAATCCTGATATTCTGCCTTATATCGTAATCGATAACATAGATCCAAT
>JAJQBM010000239.1 GCA_021203285.1 Clostridiales bacterium
TCTTCGCTATCATGCCACAGCATCAGTTATTTTAATTGATTGCGGTTCAAAATGCAAGCACTTTTTATTCCTGCCGGAGATAAAATTGTATTTTTTTAAGTACAATCCGTTTTCTGATTTGCATATGGAAAAAACCGGTTCGCTATAGTATGATACAAAGGACAAAAGGTCAGACGTGCGGAGCAATCCGTAATATCATACATGACAAAATATGTCGCAGGGAAAGGAAGCCGCCATGTGGATTGCAGATAAATGGAAGGATTACGAGGTCATTGACTGTTCAGGAGGAGAAAAGCTGGAGCGGTGGGGCGACTACACCCTCGTGCGTCCGGACCCGCAGGTAATCTGGGAGACTCCCCGGACTGCAAACGGATGGAAGCATCCGAACGCGCACTATCACCGCAGCAAAAAGGGCGGCGGAGAGTGGGAGTTTTTTGACCTTCCGCAGCAGTGGAGCATCCGATACCCCGCTCTCGGCCTGACCTTCAACCTGAAACCGTTCAGCTTCAAGCACACCGGCCTTTTCCCGGAGCAGGCCGCAAACTGGGACTGGTTCTCCGAAAAGATCCGGAAAGCCGGCCGGCCGGTCCGGGTCTTAAATCTCTTCGCCTACACCGGCGGTGCAACGCTCGCCGCCGCAGCGGCCGGAGCCGCCGTGACCCATGTGGACGCCTCCAAAGGCATGGTTCAGTGGGCAAAAGAAAACGCAGCCTCCTCCCGCCTGGCGGATGCCCCCATCCGCTGGCTCGTGGACGACTGCGTCAAGTTCGTGGAACGGGAAATCCGCCGCGGGAACCGCTACGACGCCGTCATCATGGATCCCCCCTCCTACGGCCGCGGCCCCAAGGGAGAAGTCTGGAAAATCGAGGACTGCATCTACCCGCTGGTAAAGCTGTGCACCCGGCTCCTGTCCGACGATCCCCTCTTTTTCCTCATCAACTCCTACACCACCGGCCTGCAGCCGGCAGTCCTCGCCTACATGCTCGGCACCGAAATGCGGCCGTACGGCGGCACCGTCACCGCAGAGGAAATCGGCCTCCCCGTCACCGCAAGCGGCCTCGTGCTGCCGTGCGGCGCATCCGGCCGCTGGGAAGTATAATACTTCGCATCCGTCTGTACTATTTCTCCCTCAGCGCCTTCCGGTACTCCATCGGGCTGACCGAATAAATCTGTTTAAAGGCATCCACAAAGCGCCGCACATTATTATAACCAACCCGCTCACCGATCTCATACGTCTTGTAATCCGTCTCCCGCAGCAGCCGCAGTGCTTCATCCATGCGGATCGAGGTCAGATACGCCTTGTAGTTCTGCCCGGTCTCTTTTTTGAACATGGCGCTGAAATAGTTCTGGCTGACGCAGGCCACCGAGGCCAGCTCCTTGATTGAGAGATCCTTATTATAATTCTGACGGATATAGCGCTTCACATCCTCGATCAGCACCTTATCCTCGGATCTGCCCTTGGCGTAAACCCGCTGAATCAGATCCTCATAGTGCGCATGGACACATTTCTTCAGGTTTGCCATCGTGTACTGTGCATATACCTTCTGCTGAAGCTCGTCCTGCATCTCATAGAAATCCATATCCAGCAGACAGTACTGATTCAACTTAAAGTCAAGGTCTCCGGCAAACGTCATGGTCCGCATGACGACTGCATTCCAGTTTCCATAGTGAATGGACTCAATATCATCCATGATCCGGTCGATCCAGTCCATCGCATGCTCATCCTTGGCGATGATCGCGCGGAACGCCTGTTCCGCATCCTCCTTGTAATCCTCAAAAGAGACATGGTATTCCCGGTGAATCTTTGACGCGTCAAGGATGGTCTTCTCCTCAAAAGGATAGAGTCCGAATGCGAATTTCGCTTCCTTATAAGACTGCAGCATTTCCGACGGCTCATCTATCGCCGTGCCGATCCCCATACAGAGTTCCACTCCGCACTCTCTCTCGACATGGTCTCGGATCGGCTCCACATATTTCTCCGCAAACGCCTCCCGGTCCTCATTCGGAAAAACGCCCATGAGATGCAGGGCATCTTCATCCTTTTTAATGATAAACCCGATCTTTTGCGAACCAAACGCCTCCGACAGACGGTTAAACACAGAAAACCGCGTCAGATTAAACTGCCCGAAGGACTCCTCGTTCAGTCTCGCCGCCACATCCGGCCGGATACCGGCGCTGATGCCGACATAAAAGCGGTCGCGAAGGTCAATCTGCTCCTCCCGGAACATCTGATACAGATCCTCATTCTCATAGTTTCTTCCATTATTAATGTCCTCGAACAGCTTCTGGAACTCATCCTTCTCCGGTTTAAAAATCTCGGCCGTGTTCTGCTCCTCCAGAATCTGCAGCGCCTTTTTCACGGCGTCCTCCAGATCCTTTGCCCCCACCGGCTTTAAGAGATAATCCACCCCCCCGTTTTTGATCGCCTCCTGCGCATAGGAAAACTCCTGATATGCGCTGGCAAAGATAAACTTCGCCTTTCCGCCGTGCTCATTGTACCGGCGCAGCACCTCCAGGCCGCTGATGCCAGGCATCTGAATATCCGCCACCACGACATCCGGTTCCTCGCGCAGAATGCACTCCATCAGCTCCGTCCCGTCGTTGGCTTCCGCGACGATCTCGATGCCGAGCGCCTCCCAGTCAATCAGTCTTTTTAAACCTCTCACGATTACTCTCTCATCGTCCGCAATGATTGCTTTTCGCATACTCATGGCTCCTTCCAGATC
>JAJQBM010000002.1 GCA_021203285.1 Clostridiales bacterium
TTGCACTGATACAAGAAACTTTAACAAGTTTACACAAAACTATTGACACAATCGATTATGACCGCAAACTTTAATGAAAAGAGGGGACAAAGCAATGGTAAAAGAAATAGTTGCCATGCTTCTCGCCGGTGGTCAGGGGTCGCGTCTGTACGCGCTGACACAGAAACTGGCGAAACCTGCAGTTCCTTTCGGCGGGAAATACCGTATCATCGATTTCCCGATCTCGAACTGCGTGAATTCCGGCATTGATACGGTGGGGGTTTTGACACAGTATCAGCCATTTGTGTTGAATGAGTATATCGGGAACGGTCAGCCGTGGGATCTGGACCGCTTAAACGGCGGCATCCATGTTCTTCCGCCGTATCAGAGGGCGAGCGGGTCCGACTGGTACAAGGGGACGGCGAACGCGATTTATCAGAACATTTCTTTCATCGAGCGCTATGATCCGAAGTATGTGATCATTCTCTCCGGAGACCAGATCTGCAAGCAGGATTATGCGGATTTCCTTCGCTTCCACAAGGAGAAGGGTGCGGAGTTTTCCGTGGCGGTTATGGAGGTTCCGTTGGATGAGGCGTCCCGCTTTGGCTTAATGGTGGCCGGTGAGGACGACCGCATCACGGAGTTCCAGGAGAAGTCGAAGAATCCGAAGTCGAACCTCGCATCGATGGGCATCTATATCTTTAACTGGGATGTGCTCCGCAAGTATCTGGAGGAGGATGAGGCGGATCCGGAGTCGGAGAACGACTTCGGCAACAACATCATCCCGAATCTTCTCCGCGATAACCGCCGGATGTACGCGTATCACTTCAGCGGCTATTGGAAGGATGTGGGAACGATCTCTTCCCTCTGGGAGGCGAATATGGAGGTTCTTGATCCGGAGCACAGCGGCATTAACCTTTTTGACGACGATTGGAAGATTTACAGCCGCAATGCCGGTATGACCGGCCACAAGATCGGCTCCAACGCGGTTATTGACAATTCCATGATCACGGACGGATGCTGGGTTGACGGCGAGGTTTCCCATTCCATCCTCTATTCTGGCGTGAAGGTTGCGGCCGGCGCGGTGGTGAAGGATGCGGTTGTCATGGGCGGCGCGATCATCAAGGAGGGTGCGGTCGTAGAGCACTGCATCGTGGCGGAGAACGCGATCATTGATGAGAATGCGGAGGTCGGTGTTGTGAAGGAGGGTGAGCCTCAGGGCGTTGCTACGATCGGCCCCGGCGTCTATATCGGCAGCGGAGCAAAGATCGGCTCCAATGCGATGGTGAGAGAAAACGTAAAGGATGGTGAAGAGATATGGTAAACAGCGCACTTGGGATTATTTTCCCTAACCAATATGACGAGCTCGTACCGGAACTGACCAGCGAGCGCCTGATGGCTTCCATTCCTTTTGCCAGCCGTTACCGTATGATCGACTTTGCCCTGTCCAGCATGGTGAACAGCGGCATTACCAATATCTCAGTTCTGGCCAGACAGAATTATCACTCTCTGATGGATCATCTGGGATCCGGCCGTGAGTGGGATCTGTCGCGCAAGAACGGCGGACTGACGATCTGGCCTCCGTTTGCGCAGAAGTCCATGAGCGTCTACCACGGACGGATTGAGGCGCTGGATCACATCATCAGTTTTCTGAAGGAGCAGAAAGAGCAGTATATCATCCTCTCGGATACGAATATCGCCGCTTCCTTTGATTTCAAGGATTTTATTCAGGCGCATGTCGGCAACGGCGCGGATGTGAGCTGTGCCTACACAGTTCAGCCTCTTCCGGAGAGCATTATGTCCGCGAAGCTGATGAATAAGGGGATGTATTATACATATGACATCGAGGATGGCATGGTGAAAAATATGTACATCAACCCTCAGGTGGAGGGTGACCAGAACTTCTCCATGAATATTTACTGCATTGACCGCGAGCTCATGATCCGTCTGGTTCGCGAGGCTTACATGCAGGGCGGCGTCTATTTTGAGCACGATATCCTGCTGAAGAAGCTGGGCGAGCTGAAGGTTTCCGCCTATGAGTTTACCGGATATTACGGACGCATCAGCGATATGAAGTCCTATTTTGATGAGAATATGCGGCTTTTGGAGGAGGAAAATCTGGAAGCGCTGTTCTCCCAGCCGGTTTACACAAAGCTTCGTGACGACAACCCGACCCGCTATTATGACGGTGCGGTTGTGAAGAATGTCATGGTGGCTGACGGCTGTGTTATTGAGGGCAATGTTGAGAATTGTGTGCTTTTCCGAGGCGTGAAGATCGGCAAGGGCGCGGTTGTGAAAAACTGTGTTCTGATGCAGGATACCGTCATCGAGGAGGGTGCGGTCCTTGATCACATCATCACTGACAAGAATGCACTGGTGACGGCGGGCAAGGAGGTCCGGGGCACGGATACCTTCCCGGTCTTTGTCGCGAAGCATCAGGTTATATGATGATACCAGGGTCAAAAGCTCAGAAATTATAAGTCATATAATGTAAAAGAAGACAGCGGATCATTCGGAATCCGCTGTCTTTTTTTCATCTGTATTATCCATTTCGTTTTTCTGATTCTTTCTCAGTTCCTCCGTCCGTTCTCTGGCTTCCTGTGAGTAGTGATCCCGCAGGAGGCGGTAGATGAGCGAGTAAGCCCAGAGCAGGATAGGCAGGACGACGGTGGAGTAGATGGCGGCTTTTAACAGGTTGAGCGCCTGTTCGCTGCCGATGCATGCCAGCACGTCGGTGGAAACATAT
>JAJQBM010000137.1 GCA_021203285.1 Clostridiales bacterium
GAGGTGCTGATCGAAGCACTTCCCTATATACAGCGGTTTAACCGCCGCATCATTGTGGTAAAATACGGCGGGAGCGCCATGCTGGATGAGAATCTGAAAAAGAGTGTCATTCAGGATGTGACGCTTTTAAAGCTGGTCGGATTTAAGGCTATCATCGTACACGGCGGCGGGAAAGAGATCAACCGATGGGTCGAAAAATCCGGCATTGAGCCGGTCTTTATCAACGGGCTTCGCAAGACCGATGCGGAGACCATAGAGATCGCCGAGATGGTTCTCGGCCGGGTCGGGAAATCACTGGTATCGATGGTGGAGAGTCTCGGCGTCCGGGCGGTCAGCATCAGCGGAAAGGACGGCGGGCTTTTAAAGGTGGATAAGAAACAGACGGAGGGCGGAGACATCGGCTATGTCGGAGAAATCCGCGAGGTAGATCCGAAGATTCTCTTTGACCTGCTGGAGAAGGATTTTCTCCCGATTGTCTGCCCGATCGGTCTGGACGATTCCTTCCAGACATACAATATCAACGCGGACGATGCGGCCTGCGCGATCGCCTGTGCGGTGAACGCGGAGAAGCTGGCGTTTCTGACGGATATCGAGGGTGTGCGCCGGGATCCGGAAGATCCATCGACGCTGATTTCCGAGTTGACGGTCTCTGAGGCGGAGGAGCTTTTGCAGAGCGGCTATGTGGTGGGCGGTATGCTGCCGAAGCTGGGCAACTGCATCAATGCAGTGAAAAACGGCGTCTCCAGAGTTCATATTCTGGACGGACGTCTGGCACACTGTCTGCTTCTGGAAATCTTTACCAACAAGGGGATCGGAACGGCGATCCTGAATGAGAAGGAGGTTCGGTATTATCATGAATAAACAGGAATACATGGACGGCGTGGAGCAGTCGCTCCTCCATACATATAATCGTTTCCCGGTGGTTTTGGAAAAGGGTGAAGGTGTCTACCTCTATGACACGGACGGGAAAAAATATCTGGATTTCGCAGCGGGCATTGCAGTCTGTGCCTTTGGATACGGCAACCGGGAATACGAGGATGCCTTAAAAGAGCAGGTCGGAAAGCTGATTCACACCTCGAACCTCTATTATAATGTGCCGATCCTGAATGCGGCGCAAAAGGCGCTGGCGGCCTCCGACATGGACCGGATCTTTTTCACGAACAGCGGGACAGAGGCCATTGAGGGTGCGCTGAAAGTGGCGAAAAAGTACGCGTTTTCACGGGACGGCCATGCGGGCCACGAGGTCATCGCCATGGAGCATTCCTTCCACGGGAGAAGCCTCGGCGCACTTTCCGTGACGGGGACAAAGCACTATCAGGAACCGTTTGAACCGCTGATTCCGGGAATTAAATTTGCGAAATATAACGATCTGGAGAGCGTGAAAGCACAGATCACGGAAAAAACCTGCGCGATTATTATGGAGACCGTGCAGGGAGAGGGCGGGATTTACCCGGCTGATCCGGCATTTTTGCAGGGTGTCCGGGATCTCTGCGATGAGTGGGATATCCTGCTGATTCTGGATGAGATACAGTGCGGGATGGGCCGGACCGGCGCCATGTTTGCTTGGCAGCAGTACGGCGTGAAACCGGATATCATGACGGTGGCGAAGGCGCTGGGCGGCGGTGTGCCGGTGGGGGCATTTCTGATGATACAGAGGGTGGCGGATCTGTCGCTCGCACCGGGCGACCACGGCACGACCTACGGCGGGAATCCTTTCGTAGGCGCGGCGGTGAGCAAGGTCTTTGATATTTTTGAGAAGGAGAATCTGGTCGCCCATGTCAATGAGATCGCCCTGTATCTGGAGATTCAGTTGGAAAAACTGAAGGAAAAATACTCTTTTATCACGGACCGCAGGGGGCTTGGCCTGATGCAGGGGCTGGAGATGGAGGTTCCGGTAGGACAGGTGGCGGCGAAAGCGTTGGAAGAGGGGCTGATTGTCATCACGGCGGGAAGCAAAGTCGTCCGTTTTGTGCCTCCGCTCATTATCGAACGGCAGCATGTGGATGAGATGACGGAAAAGCTGGACGCGGTGCTCTCCACATTCTGAGTCATTACAAAATATATTTCAGCCGGACAGAGCGTGTATATTTTTCGGGCAGCGTGCACATCCTAAGTTCACGACAGTGAAAAGAGGGGTGTCTGATGTTGGGAATTTTAATCGCGGTTCTGTCCGGTATTTTGATGAGCGTGCAGGGCGTTTTCAATACGAATGTGACGGAGCACAGCAGCCTCTGGGTTGCAAATACGTGGGTGCAGATGACCGCGCTGGCGGTCTATCTCGTGTTCTGGGGCGCGGCGGATCGGACTTCCTTCGCTCTGCTCTTTGAATTCCGTCCGAAGTATGTGCTCCTCGGCGGTGTGATCGGTGCGTTTATCACGTTGACTGTGGTAAAGAGTATGGATATCATGGGACCGGCGCAGGCGGTGCTTTTTATCGTCATTGCACAGATGATCAGTGCGTACATTATAGAATTGGCCGGCCTTTTCGGCACGCAGAAGGCGGATTGGTCTATGCAGAAGCTGATCGGGATGGCGGTGGCGATCGCGGGAGTGGTTCTTTTTCAGTGGGAGAGAAGCGCTTAAACCTGCACAAAATTTTATGGTTACTTTTTGGGGGATTTTCACGAAGAAAATTTAATAATATTCTCCCTTTTTTATGAAAATAATTTTACAGG
>JAJQBM010000226.1 GCA_021203285.1 Clostridiales bacterium
CCCCTGAGGAGGAGCTGGTGTATTTTACCTGATCGGATGATCTGTCGGAGAGGGGCTTGGCTTTTGCGTCCGGGCCTGCTTTTCGATATTTTTCCAACGGCGGCTGTTCCGGATTTTTTCCGGAATAAAGCTCAGGAAGTCAATGTTCTGGATCCGGCGGATCAGCGCGTCGTAGACAGAGAGCAGATAGACGACCTCCACCTCACGGCGCGTGCGCCTGAAAGAATTGCCGATCTTACTGTACAAATAGTAGAGCCGCAGAAGAAGGTCATACATGGCTCCCAGATGATCCCGTGTGGTTTCCGGATAGTGGCTGCCGCCGCATTCCGTGACGAGACGGGACCGGAGACACCGGATCAGATCAGACTCGGAACAGACCGGCTCCGCAAAGTCCGTGAAAGCCAGGCCGATACAGTCGAGCCGATGCGCATCGCTGCCGCCGGTGCCGGGAAGCCCGTATTGGTCTGCCAGAGCTGCCGCACGCTGGTTTGCTTCCGGAGAGATGCAGGAATTGTATGTCTCCATGAAATCAAATTCCTTCAGGATATCCGGATGCTTGTGATAGATTTTGGAGTTACAGATGCTCAGGTACTTTTCCCCTGCCGGGTGGGCAGGGCCGAGGATGCCGTGAAATACATGGACAATCTCGATGAGGAGTTTGACAGGCAACCCACGCATCTCAAGGATCGGCAGGCAGACATTCTCCGGCATCACGACCAGAATGTGGCCCGCATCGCAGGTGTCGTATTCAATACCTTTTTGAATGGTAAAATCCGCAAAAGCGGGATCCTTCCGGTTTCTGGTATAATGACGCCATGCCTTATAGGAGTTGTGGTCGGTGATCATCATCCCGTCGTAGCCGAGCTCCTTTAAGCGGAGAACATAGTCCCGTAGCGGAATTTTCCTATCCAGTGAGCCCTCTTTTGCGTGGCAGTGCATGTCAAAACGCATGTGCTCTCCTCCGATTTCTGCAACTGATTTCATTTTAGCATAATCTTTGAGAATGTCCAGTAACCCATAAAAAGCTTACAAACAATTCAAACATTATTTACACGATTGAAACAGATTTCAAAGGCGGAGGGAGATATGAAAAAATTTGACGTAGTCGCTCTGGGGGAATTGCTGATCGATTTTACGGAGAACGGCGTGAGCAGCCAGGGAAATCCGATTCTGGAGGCGAATCCCGGCGGTGCGCCCTGCAATGTGCTGGCGATGCTCGCAAAGCTGGGGAAGCGGACAGCCTTTATCGGAAAAGTCGGGAACGATTCGTTCGGACGGCAACTGAGGACTGCGGTGGAAAGCTGCGGAATCAATGTTGAAAATCTTGTGGAGGATGATACCGTACATACGACGCTGGCCTTTGTCCATACGCTGGCGGACGGCGACCGGGAGTGCAGCTTTTACCGGAATCCGGGGGCGGACATGATGCTGACGGCCGACGAGGTTCGGGCAGATCTGATCCGCGGCGCGAGAATTTTTCACTTTGGGACGCTCTCGTCCACCCACGAGCCGGTGCGGACCGCAACCCGCCGCGCGCTGCAGATCGCGCAGGAGAGCGGGTGTCTGATTTCCTTTGACCCGAATCTGCGGGAGCCGTTGTGGGATTCCATGGAGGATGCGCGGCGTGAGATTGAGAATGGACTTTCCGTCTGCGATATTCTGAAGATTTCCGATAATGAGATGGAGTTTCTCACCGGGACGACAGATTATGACCGGGGCGTAGCGATGCTTCGCGAGAGATTTCCGCTGCCGCTTGCCTTTGTGACACTCGGAAAAGAGGGAAGCAGAGCGTATTATCATGATTTGCGGGTGAGTGCGTCGCCGTTTCTTTCCGACAATACGATTGAGACCACCGGGGCGGGGGATACGTTCGCAGCCTGTGCGCTGAACTATATCCTTGACCATGGGATGGAAAATCTGACCGCAGAGAATCTGAAGGAGCTTCTGACATTTGCCAACGCGGGGGCGTCCGTGATCACCACCCGGAAGGGAGCGCTGAAGGTTATGCCGGAGCGGGAGGAGATTGAGGCAGTAATGCAATAATGCATGTTTTACATGAACGATACAATCCCGTGATTGGAGATTTTACATAAGATTCTTACAATATTTTCATAAGAAGCCGACAGACTATGCCAACAGGAGGCAATGTTATGGAAGTATTGTGGAATCATCTGACGAGAGGAAAAGGGCAGGAGTTCAGACCATATTTTAAATTTCTGCTGATTCATACATTAATGTGGCTGCTGCCGCTCGGCATTGGCGCGGCAGTGATTTGCCGGTGCCTGATGATGCCGACGACGGAAGTAATACGGTACACGGCATTGATCGCCGGATTTTTCGGCGGTGTGCTTTACCTGATGCGAAATCAGTGAAAAGAGAGCATGGCGTTTTTGAGAGAGTAGAAAGAAGAGCCTATGCAAAATAAACGAGAGGTGGGTGCAGCCTGTGAAGCGCGGGTAGCGGATCGGATGCAGCGGCAGGGTTATCAGATCCTGGCGCGGAATTTTCGCTGCCGTCTGGGCGAGATTGACATTATTGCAAAAAAGGATGGATGCATCGTCTTTGTGGAGGTCAAATACAGGGGCGATATGAGCCATGGCGCGCCGCAGGAAGCGGTGGATTATCGGAAGCAGCAGAGGATTTCCAATGCCGCTTCTTATT
>JAJQBM010000131.1 GCA_021203285.1 Clostridiales bacterium
GAATTATTATCTCAAATTTTTCTCTCAAAAGAAACCGGATGAAAAAAATATTTCGGCACAAAATACCTGAGTAGATGTAGAAAGGAGATTTTTTGTATGACTCAGTTAGATTGTACCGTGACGAGCTGTCTGTATAACCACGACTGTCTTTGCGCCAATGGCAACATCACGATCGGGGGCCGGGATGCCACGAAGTCCGGCGAGACCTGCTGTGAGAGCTTTCGGGAACGCGGAACCAACACCCTGAATTGGGTCGGACAGACGGATCCGGCTGTGGAGATCGACTGCGAAGCCTGCGACTGTGTCCACAATGAGGACTGCAAATGCGCGGCGACACACATCGGTATCGGCGGCGGCAGCAGCGCCTGTCAGTGCCGGGAGACCGAGTGTGAGGATTTTCGCTGCAGATAAACGGCCGGCTCCATAGAGCGCAGGGACGGTGACGGTGTGGAAGATACAAAAGAAGCGCTGCTTCGCCGGATTGAGGAGGAACGGATGCGCCTGAACGCGGCGGCGGAGAGGGGACTGGATCATCCGGAGCTGCTCATCCGGAGCGAGAAGATCGATGCGCTGGTGGCACAATATTATCAGATTCTCAAATCAATAGAAAGTTCGGATTTTTCTCTGTAAAAAATCGGAACTTTCTATTGCTTTTTGCACGGGAATGGATTACGATGGGTATGCAGGTGGCGCGAAGTGGTAAAAAAGTGGCGTCAGGGGGTGAAAAGTGGATAATGTTGGTAACATTGTTGATAACTTTTCCTTTTCCGTACCCTCCCCACAGGCTTCGATTCTTACCAGGGAAGAAGGTGTTTTTGATGTTCAAGGGCGAGTATAGTCATTCAGTGGATGCCAAGGGCAGGATTATCATGCCGACGAAGTTCCGCGAGATCCTCGGCGAGGAGTTCGTGGTGACGAAGGGTCTGGATGGCTGTCTTTTTGTCTACCCGAATGAGGAGTGGGAGAACATCGAAAACAAATTTAAAGAACTTCCCCATGCCACGAAGGAGGCCAGACGGTTTTCCCGTTTCTTCTTCGCGGGCGCCGCGGACTGTGAAGTGGATAAGCAGGGGCGGGTGCTGATCCCCTCTGTTCTGCGCGAGTTTGCCGGCCTTGAAAAGGAGGTCGTTCTGGTTGGGATACTTAACCGGATTGAGATCTGGAGCAAGGAGCGGTGGCAGGACAATGAATTTGAAGATATGGATGAGATCGCCGAGCACATGGCGGATCTGGGATTGACAATATAATGAACTTCTCACACACTTCAGTACTTTTACATGAGACCGTGGACATGCTGGTCACGAACCCGGAGGGGGTTTACGCGGACGGCACGCTGGGCGGCGGCGGACACAGCTTTGCGATTTGTCGGCGGCTTACCGGAGATGGCAGGCTGGTCGGGTTCGATCAGGACGCGGACGCGGTGCGCGCGGCGTCGGAGCGGCTTGCGCCCTTTGCGGACCGGGTGCGGATTGTTCATGGAAATTACAGTGAGATGACAGTTTGTATGAAGGAAATGGGGGAACCGGTGGTAGACGGGATCCTCCTTGATCTGGGGGTTTCCTCCTATCAGCTGGACGAGCCTTCCCGCGGGTTTTCTTATCGGGAAGAGGATGCTCCTCTGGATATGCGCATGGATCAGCGCCAGAGCAGGACAGCGAGAGATATTCTGGCGGAGTACAGCGAGCCGGAGCTGTACCGCATGATACGGGATTACGGGGAGGAACGCTACGCGAAAAATATTGCACGGCAGATCGTCAGGGCGAGGGAGAAAAGCCCTGTCGAGACAACGGGGCAGTTAAACGAGATCATCCGGGCAGCAATCCCCGCGAAGGCGCGTGCCACCGGCGGGCACCCGTCGAAGCGGACCTATCAGGCGCTTCGCATCGAGCTGAACCGGGAGCTGGAGGTTCTGGATGACTCGCTGGACGGGATGATCGACCTCCTGAAACCGGGCGGACGGATCTGCGTGATCACGTTCCACTCGTTGGAGGACCGGATCGTGAAGGTGAATTTTAAGCGGAATGAAAATCCGTGCACCTGTCCGCCGGATTTTCCGGTCTGTGTCTGCGGGAAGGTGTCGAAGGGGCGGGTGCTCACCCGGAAGCCGATTCTTCCCACAGAGGAAGAGCTGGCGGCAAACAGTAGGTCGAAGAGCGCGAAGCTTCGTGTTTTTGAAAAAGGCAAATAAAGAGAGAGAAGATATCGAACTATGGCACGCAGAGAGTATGAGCGAAATGTAACTTATATCGAGGGGAACGTCGAGGGGAACGTCGCCAGCAAACCGCAGGCGGAGCCCAAGCGCAAGCCGGCTGTTCCGCAGAAGAGCCGGGAGGAGATCCGACGGGAGCGGGAGCGGCATATGCACGCCAGACGGAATCTGGAGCGCGCGTCGGCGTTTGACCGCGGATATATGGTGTTTGTGACCGCGGCGCTTGCAGTTTGTGCGCTGGTATGCTGTGCCTTTATTTATCTTCAGTCGGATATCACCACCCGCATGGCTTCCATCACCGCGCTGGAGACGGAGATCGGCGACCTGACGGCGGACAATGAGGCGGCGGAGAGCAGGCTGGAGACTACTATGACATTGTCTGAGGTCAGCGAGCGCGCTGCCGAGCTGGGGCTGGTTTACC
>JAJQBM010000206.1 GCA_021203285.1 Clostridiales bacterium
TCGCTTGGAGTAGATAAACGTGAATGCGCTATCATACTGCACTCTGCGCACCACATCCATGGTCTCCTCGAAATCCTCCTCCATCTCGCCGGGGAATCCGACGATGATATCCGTGGTGAGGGCAATGTCCGGCATGGCTGCCCGTATTTTATCCACCAGCTCCAGATAATGTTCCTTCGTGTAATGACGGTTCATAATCTTTAAAAGACGGCTACTGCCCGACTGCAGTGGCAGATGCAGGTGTCGGCAGATCTTCTTCGATTTTGCCATCACCTCGATCAGCTCATCGGAGAGATCCTTGGGATGAGAGGTCATAAACCGAATCCGCTCCAACCCCTCGATCTGATCAATCTCCGACAAAAGCTCCGCAAAGGAAACCGGCGTTTCTAAAGTCTTCCCGTAGGAATTGACATTCTGGCCGAGGAGCATCACCTCGATCACACCGTCGTCCACAAACCGACGGATCTCGTCCATGATCTCCTCCGGCCTGCGGCTGCGCTCCCTGCCGCGCACATAGGGCACAATGCAGTAGCTGCAGAAATTGTTGCAGCCGAACATGATGTTGACCCCGCTCTTAAACGGATATTTTCGCTCATTCGGAAGCTGCTCCACGATCTGCGTCGTACCCTCCCAGATGTCCACCACCATGGAGGACTGCTCACAGGTCTGCACAAAAAGCTCCGCAAACTTAAAAATATTGTGGGTGCCGAAAACCAGATCCACAAAGGGATAGCTTTTCCTGATCTTCGCAACCACCTTCTCCTCCTGCATCATGCAGCCGCAGAGGGCGATGAGCATATGGGGATTTTTCTTTTTATACCCATGCAGATATCCCAGCCTGCCATAAACCTTGTTGTTGGCATTCTCCCGGACCGTGCAGGTGTTGTAGAGCACAAAATCCGCACCCTCCTCGCTCTCCTGCTCCTCATAACCGATAGCACGCAGAATGCCGCAAAGCTTCTCGGAGTCCCGCGCATTCATCTGGCAGCCGAAGGTCTGAACACAAAAGGTCAGCTTCCGACCGGTCTCGCTCTCCATCCGGCGCAGATAACAGCGGGCCTTTGCAATATAATAATACTGGCGGTACGGCTCCTCCTCCGGTGCGGGGAGCGTGATATCAATCTCATCGTAATCGATATTCTGATCCCGGCAATCCATTTCGCCTGATCCTCCGTAACTCACATTTTCAGGTTAACCCGACATTTTTGGATTATAGCATATTTCGGAATGGCAGACAAGTACAGGCTAGAGAAGATATATGCTTGATTTTTGGGGAAAATACTATACAATGAAAACAAATGAAAAAATGATTTTTCAGAAAGAAGTGATGAAATGTATTATAATTATGGCTATTACAGTTACGGATATTATTGGACATACCTCCTGCTGATTATCGGTGCAGTCATCTGCCTGATCGCATCTGCAAGAATGAACCGTACTTTTCGGAAGTTCTCGAAAGTGCGGAGCTTTTCAGGGATGACCGGTGCGCAGGCTGCCCAAAGGATATTGAATAACGCAGGAATTTATGATGTGCAGATCACGCACATCCGGGGAAACTTAACAGATCATTACGATCCGCGCAAAAAGACGCTAGCGTTGTCTGACAGTGTATATAGCAGCACATCCGTCGCTGCAATCGGCGTTGCGGCACACGAGTGCGGGCACGCAATCCAGCATGATGTCGGATACGCGCCATTGCGGATCCGCAGTGCTTTTGTCCCGGCTGCAAACTTTGGCTCCCGCCTCGCGTGGCCGGTGCTGATCATCGGGCTGATTTTTGGCGGCGCCGGAAGTGTCCTGTGCCAGATCGGCATCCTGCTTTTTTCGTTGGCAGTCCTCTACCAGCTTGTGACGCTTCCTGTGGAATTCAACGCATCATACCGGGCATTGGGCGAACTGGAAAAGACCGGGATCCTCGGGGGCCGGGAAATCCATGATACACAGAAGGTCCTTCGTGCAGCCGCTATGACATACGTTGCGAGCGCGGCTTCCATGATCCTGCAGCTTTTACGTTTGATCCTTATATTTGGCGGTGGAAACAGGAGAAATTAAAAAAGCGCGTTCACAAACCCACTGTAGCCATATCCTGAGACGATACTGTCCAGATCATCCCGGATTTCATTCCGTGTGAAACCGTTGCTTTCCAGGAAGTCATCTGATTTTTCATTGAGATAGTCGAAAAAGAGTAAAGCCAGTTTCAGACCATCCGGATCTCCGGCATCAATAAGTTCATAAAGCTGGTTTTCGGCTGTGTTGATGTCCCCTTTGTCGATTAGGCCTGTCAGATATTCATAAATCTGAAGCGTTTTCTCGTCCATTCGTTCCTGCATCTGGGATGCCGTATCAATATGGAACAGTAGTTTTAACAAGGCGCGTACCATTTCTTTGATATAACGCATGATATAATCCTGTTCATACATAGGTGGGAATTCTCCTTCGGATATCTTATCGTGTGACGCTAGAAAGAGGGTTGTTTTCTCACAGCCCCTTTATATCTTGTATAATAGGACAAATTTCATGTTATGGCATTGTGGGCAGATAAACATGGCACCGCCGTAAGACGGGTCGCCGCATTGGATCATTTTTTCCACGTTTTCTATAACATATTCGCGTGTCTGCAATG
>JAJQBM010000175.1 GCA_021203285.1 Clostridiales bacterium
GTAATATTTGGTCGGTTCACTGACAAACCCGACCAGATCCCCCTTTGCCACATAGTCCCCGACCTCCGCCTGAACCTCCTTCAGTTGACCGTAGACTAATTGATATCCGTCTCCGATGTCCATGACAACCGTCTCGCCGTTCTCCTCCGAGGTCACAACAGAAAGAACCTCTCCCGCGGCAGCCGCCGTCACCTGTGCGTTGACCTCACCCGCGATGATGAGGGCGGGATTGTATTTATACTGATCCAGCGTCGCAAAATATACCGATTGATCCATGCTGTAGTTCAGAATCACATCGCCCTGCAGAGGCCAGCTTAACTTGTCCGACTCCGAGAAAGACAGGCTGTCCGCCCCACTCTCCGCGGTGTCGACAATCCCCTGCGTGATGTCCGTCGTCTCCGGAGTCTTTGCTTCATCAGCCGCGTCCGCCGCTCCACCGCCGGTTTCGTCCACAGTGCCGGAAGCCGTCTCCGCCGCTGTGCCAAGCTCCTCCTCCGAACCGTCGGTATCCTCTGTCTCTGTTTCGGCCGCATCCTCTTCGTCCTCTGTCCGCTCCGTCCACTCCGCTTCCGCCATAATGACCGCTTCCTGCTCTTCATCCTCACGGTTCGCGGCGTGTCGGTACGAAATTCCCGCCAGCACGATCACAGCCGCCAGCTTAATCACCCCGATCGTGAGATAGGACCTCTGCGTCCTGTGTTTCTTTTTCTGATCCATAAGCTCCTCCATTCCCGGCTGTATTCCCAAATCATTCTCTAATGCTAGTTTTGCCGGGAATGAAGATCTTATTCATATTTCTTCATCCTGTTTTTTCAATTATAACGTCCGAATAATAGTATTCCAGCAATTCTTTGTAAGAAAATCCCTGTCCAGCCAACTGCTGCGCCCCGTACTGGCTGAATCCCAGACCGTGTCCGATCCCCTTTGTCACAATGCGGATTTTTCCCTCCAGTTCAGAAAAATAAAAGCATGCCGAGCGCAGCCCCAGCACCGTCCGCACGGCCTCCCCGTTCACAACCGTCGAACCGTACTGTGCCTGCGTCACATAATCGGCCCTGTCCCTTTGCGCGATCACCAGCGCATTCGGAAACGCCTCCGCGTCCATCTCTTCCCCCGAAAAAAGCTCCGCCACAGCCTCAGCAAACGTCTCCTTCTCCATGTATTCCACGCACAAAAACCCGTCCGCCAGAATATCCTCCGTACTGGGCACGCTCTGTAAGAAGACATATTTCTCCTGACCGGGGATTTCCGCCGCATTCCGCGCCTTCTCATTGGCTGCCGTGTGATACGCCGCCAGAATCAGCGCCCCGTCAAAGGTCAGGACTTCTCCTTCCGTCTCTGAGACCGCAGTTCGCATTTTTTCCAGATTTTGCTCGTAGCTGTCGCCCCATGCCTCCCGCATGTCCGCCTCTGTCCACCCGGTCTCCGCCTCGCTGCCTTCACGGCTGATATTTGTCCGCGCGATCACCGCCTGCGCCTTCAGGCATTCCATCTCATAGTCAGCCGGAATCTCCGAGGCCAGCACCGCCGCCACCTGCTCCTCCAACTGCCCGTCCGTCTCCGATTCATGCAAAAACAATGACCCGCCCCGAAGGTAGACAGTCAGCAGCCACGGAATAAAAGCAGCCAAAATAAAAACGGAGCCGCAGAGCTTTACTTTTTCTCTCATGGTAAAACTCTATGACTCCGTTTCAGCTTTCATGCCATAAAATTGCTGCTCAGCACATTCGCAAGCGCCGCAAACTCTTCCAGCGTCAGTGTCTCGCCCCGCACCGTCAACGGCTTCCCGATGGCTTCGATTGCCGATTCGATCTCTTCTTTCTTAAAGCTCAGCTCCAGTGAATTCTTCAGCCCGTTCACCAGTGTTTTCCTCCGCTGGTTGAACGATGCCCGGATCAGAGAAAAGAGCAGCTTTTCATCCTCCACGCAAACCGGCGGATTCTCGTGGCGGGCCAAATGCACCACCGCAGACTCCACTTTCGGCTGGGGCATAAAGCAATCCGGTGTGACGATCGCCGCGATCTGCGGCTTCGCAAAATACTGCACCGCAAGGGACAGTGCGCCGTAATCCTTGGATCCCGGGCCGCTCTGCATCCGGTCTGCGACCTCCCGCTGCACCATCACCGTGATCCCCGAGACCGGCACAGATTGCTCCAGAAGGTTCATGATGATCGGCGTGGTGATATAATAGGGAAGGTTGGCCACCACCTTAATGGGCTTCCCCTCATTTCGCTCTCTTGCAAGCGCGGCAATGTCCACCTTCAGAATGTCCTGATGGATCACTTCCACATTGTGAAACCCATGCAGCGTGTCCTCCAGAGCCGGAATCAGCTTCCGGTCGATCTCCACCGCCGTCACCGCCCGCGCGTTCGCCGCGAGGTACTGGGTCATGGTGCCGATTCCCGGCCCGATCTCCATGACAAAATCATCCTCGGTGATGCCTGCCGCCGCGATGATATTTTCCAACACATGCGGCGCGATGAGAAAATTCTGTCCGTATTTCTTCTGTAAAACAAATTTATGGCTTTCCAGAACCGCGCGGGTGATCTGCGGGTTCGCCAGATAGGGGCGCGGGGTGATGTTGTGCATGGGGTTCTCCTTTTCTTATGGTAAATGGAA
>JAJQBM010000151.1:0-445 GCA_021203285.1 Clostridiales bacterium
TCCGATAGGGACGGTAGACATGTTCCATGAGAATCACACGCATCAGTTGATGCGGAAATGTCATATCGGAGAAACTGAGTTTAAAATCCGCGCGGGACAGGACGGCGTCGGACAGGCCGAGAGAGCCGCCGATGGCAAAACCGATGTCGCTGGCGCCGTGCAGGCCGAGGGCGGCGATCTTCTCCGCAAAAGCAACGGAATCCATGCGTTTTCCGTCGATGGCAAGGGCGATGAGGTATGTGTTATCGCGGATCTGCGACAGCAGCCGCGCGCCCTCCCGCTCCTTGATCTGCGCAGTCAGCGCCTCCCCCGCGTTGTCGGGCGTCCGCTCATCCGCCACCTCGACAATCTGCAGCTTACAGTAGCGCGGCAGACGCTTGGCATACTCCGCAATGGCCTCCCGGTAGAAGCTCTCTTTGATTTTTCCGACGGTATAGATCGTAAT
>JAJQBM010000151.1:455-2592 GCA_021203285.1 Clostridiales bacterium
GCCTCGGCCGTCACATGTGCATCCAGCGCTTCCAGAGCGGTTTTCACATGCTTCTCACAGTGACCGCACATCATTCCTTTGATCTCGATTGTTTTTTCCATTGTTTTGCTCTCCTCTTCTTTTTTGATTTTGTCTCTATCGGAATCACCCTGTCCGCCCATCAGATCGTCGAACAGGCTGTCTGATACAATATGTTTTTTCGGTTTATCCCGATGCGTGCTGTGCACCTTCACAAAATTCAGTTGCAGCGCGTTTGTGACCACGCAGAAGCTCGACAGGCTCATGGCCGCGGCTCCGAACATCGGGTTCAGCTTCCACCCCAGAAGCGCATAGTACGCTCCCGCGGCGAGCGGGATCCCGATGATATTGTAGAAAAATGCCCAGAACAGATTCTCGTGGATGTTGCGCAGCACACGGCGGCTCAAACGAATCGCCGCAGGCACATCATCCAGCCGGCTTTTTACCAGCACCACATCCGCGTCGTCAAGCGCCACATCCGTCCCCGCGCCGATCGCGATGCCGATGTCCGCCCGCGTGAGTGCCGGGGCGTCGTTGATCCCGTCGCCGACCATGGCGACTTTGCCCTTCTCACCGAGCTTCCGGATCACGCTCTCCTTGTCCCCCGGAAGGACATCCGCGATGACATGGTCCACGCCCGCCTGCGCGCCGATCGCCTTCGCCGTGCGGAGATTGTCGCCGGTCAGCATGACCACCTTCAGCCCCATCCCCTTCAACTGGCGGATCGCCTCGGGCGCCTCCGGCTTGATCACATCCGCCACCGCTATGATACCACAAACCTCCTGATTCTTCATGAAAAACAGCGGTGTCTTTCCACTCTCAGCAAGCATGGCTGCCTGTTCTTCCATCTTTTTGGGAACCTCCGCCACGGTGCGGATATATTTCAGACTGCCCGCATAGAGGGTATCGCCGTCCTGCGTGCCGGTAAGGCCGTTTCCGACCACCGCCTGAAAATTTTCCACCGGCGGCACAGGCAGCTCCTGCTCCGCGGCATAGTCGAGGATGGCGCGGGACAGAGGATGTTCACTCTTTTGCTCCAGCGCCGCGGCGAGCCGGAGAAGCTCCGTCTCCTCCCCTTTTTCTGCCGGAATCATATCCGTCACCCTCGGCTGTCCCGTCGTGATCGTTCCGGTCTTATCCATCACCACAATATCGACCTTCCCGGTCTCCTCCAGCGACACAGCCGTCTTAAACAGCACGCCGTTTTTCGCGCCGAGGCCGTTGCCCACCATAATTGCCACCGGCGTCGCAAGCCCAAGGGCGCAGGGGCAACTGATCACCAGAACGGAGATTGCCCGCGAGAGACAGAATCCGAAGGTCTGCCCCACCATAATCCAGATGATGAAGGTCACAGCCGCAATGATCAATACCGTCGGGACAAACACGCCGGACACCCGGTCCGCCACCTTCGCAATGGGAGCCTTCGTCGCCGCCGCGTCGCTGACCATCTGAATGATCTGCGAGAGCGTCGTGTCCTCCCCGACGCGCGTCGCCTCACATTTCAGATAGCCGGACTGGCTGATCGTGGCTGCCG
Source organism: Clostridiales bacterium (assembly GCA_021203285.1). Classification (GTDB taxonomy): domain Bacteria; phylum Bacillota; class Clostridia; order Lachnospirales; family Lachnospiraceae; genus Eubacterium_I. The sequence continues at coordinate 2,008 of JAJQBM010000151.1, forward strand.
ATACGCTGCTCCCCGCCTCCTTATCCACGGGAATGCTCTCACCGGTCAGCGCCGCCTCATCCACCGCGCTGGTTCCCTCCAGCACCACGCCGTCAACCGGAATGCTCTCGCCCGGACGCACCGCAAAAATGTCGCCGATCCGCACCTGCTCCACCGGAACCGTCTCCTCCGCGCCGTTGCGGATGATCGTGGCGGTTTTCGGAGCCAGCCGCATCAGCCCCTTTAAGGCATCGGTTGTCCGCCCCTTTGAATAAGCCTCCAGCGTCTTTCCGACCGTAATCAGCGTCAGGATCATCGCCGCGGACTCAAAGTAAAACTCGTCCATATAGGTCATGACCGCGTCCATGTCCATGCGAAGCTGCGCGCCGGTCATGGCAAAGAGCGCATAGGTGCTGTACGCAAAGGAGGCCGCCGACCCCATCGCCACCAGCGTATCCATATTCGGAGACCGGTGAAACAGACTCGTAAATCCGCTAATAAAAAACTTCTGGTTGATGACCATGATCAGAATGGTCAGCAGCATCTCATACAGGCCCATGGCGACATGATTCTCCGACATGGCGGCCGGAAGCGGCCAGTTCCACA
>JAJQBM010000229.1 GCA_021203285.1 Clostridiales bacterium
TCATATAGTAGATTTTGAATATTTTCAATGTCTACCATATGGGGAGCATATCACACGGTGGGGATGGAGGTCTTTTTTAAAATGTAATAGCTCGTATTTGCTTTCGCCGCACGGGTGTTGGACGGATCCAGATTCTCGATCAGGCTTTCCTGCAAAATCCTAGCCAGAGCCGCACCCTCATCCGAATCCGCATAATAAAAACCTGCGCACCGCTGACAGAGCTGTCCGTATAACTGTTCTGATGAATACTGACCGCCAGAGCTGCCTGCGCTTCTTCAATAATCTCCACCCGCCGTTTCAGATCCGACACCTTCACGCTCTGCGCACCGCTTTCCGCGAGGCTGACATCCTCCGTGCGCGTCATCACCACCCGGATTCCCTCCTCCTCCAGATATTCCCGCAGCTTCAATGAGATCTCCAGATTCAGATCTTTTTCGTTGATACCGGACACACCCACCTTCCCCGGATCATCCGCACCGTGTCCCGGGTCGATCACCACAACCGTCGCGGCTGTCTTTGCCTTCATACTCATCACATACTCGGCTGACCGCGGCGCCACAAGGATCGCTGCGGCGATCAGGACAACCGCCATCACCAATTCCGCTTTTTCCCTCAAAAAAACTCCCATATCATGCCAAACCGATTTGTACATGATATGAGAGAAATTTTCATTCTATACACGCCAATCAGGCGAAATGATCAATGCAGGTACTCCGCGATCGTATTCCAGACGGTGTTTTTTTCGAATCCGAGCTTCCAGAACGATGCCCCTGCAAGCCCGTAGGACTGCCGCACCTTCAGCTTCTCGGCAATGGAATTCTGATCCTCCAGCCAGACCTTGTAGGTGCTTCCGTCATACTCATACTCGGCATAATACTGCCCGCAATCCTCCAGCCACTCATAGACCGCCCCGTTTGCCGCAACCCGCGCCTCCGCCTCGCTCATGCCGAGGGCCTCGCTCGTGACGGTATAGCTGCCGTCATCCGTCCCCTCCTCCGGCGTCAGCTTCCACAGCCGGGTATAGAAAGGAATGCCAAGAATCAGTTGATCGGCAGAGACCTCCTCCAGCGTATCCTCCACTGCCTGTGTCACAAAACTCAGGGAGGCCACCGACCCCTCGTCCGAGCTGTTATAATGCTCATCGTAAGCCATCAGGACAATATAGTCCGCAAAGACCGCCTGCTCCTCCCTGTTATAAAACAGATTGTAGGATGCCGGCGCATAGTTGTCGACGGAGAGAATAAGCCCGTTGCTCTCGCACTTCAGGGACAGCTCCCGGATAAACTGGAGAAAACCGGTTCCGGCCTCGCCCTCCAGACTCTCAAAATCAACATTAATGCCGTCCAGATCATATTTGACAGCCTCTGAAATAAGGTTATTTACCAGCGCATCCCTGGCGGATGTCACGCTCAGAACCTGTGTCGTATCCACCTCGGAATTTTCCAGATTGCTGACCAGCGCCCAGACCTCCACACCCTGTTCATGGCAGTATGTCACATAGTCTGCGCTCACTAGCGAAGCGATGCCGCCGGAATTATCGTTCAGATAAAACCCTGTGGGTGAGATCACATTGACCCCCGTTGTGGCGGACAATACAGAGGAAACGGAGGAATTCGACTCCTGCGTCGTCACCTGATGCCACGCCATATTGATCGTATAATCTCTGGAAATCCGCGTGTATACCGGCTCCTCGTAGTTGCTGGCATACATCTCCGTCTGCTCATCCCCCAGCGCGTTCAGCTTCATATACCCGATCAGGCCGTCCTCAGTGCAGACCTGCGCCCACGAATCCAGCTCTTCAAGAATCAAAACCCGGTCGTCCTTTTCCATCTCCGTGAGAATGCTGCTCTTGATGCCTCCGAGCTCACGAAGCTGTGTACTGTGCTTTACGGTGGTATACTCCACCTCGCCCCATATGTCAGAGATTACAACGCGGTTCGGCTCCTCATAATACTCCCAGCGAATGTCCGTATACTGTGCCGCAAAAGAAAGTGACAGATACATCTGTCCGTCCAGAACGCGGAGGACGGTGTACTCAGCCGTGCGGCTCTCCTTCGCAACGGTATACTGTGCCGTATCCGCGGTGGCCTCCACAATCCCCTCCGGCAGCGTGTACCGCAAAATCTGCTCTGTGCTGTCCCAATAAAACCGTGCATTTAAATAAGAATGAAGAACATCATAGGGAACATAAACCTCCCCGTCCAGGTAAAGGCCCTTCTCCTCCAGAATCTCGTTATCATATGAAATCAGGATATCCTCCTCTGTCTCAAGTCCATAGTAGGAAGCGTAGTCCGTCGTCTCCTTTGACGGGGAATACTTTCTGACCACCGTGGTCAGCATTGTAATCCCTGCGATGACAGCCGCCAGCAAAATCACCGCCAAAATAAAAAAGGCCTTCTGCCTGTATTGCTTTCTGCTCTTTTGTGAAGCCATTCTTCCTCCTCCTGTGTCAGACACGGCCTCCCCGCCGTCTGTCTCCTTCGTACAGTATACATGAATTTACCGCTCACTGCAAACCCTTTTATTAACAATAAGATATGCAGAGTTATTTAAAAAAAATCGGATACCAGTTCAGTGCCCCCGAAGT
>JAJQBM010000154.1 GCA_021203285.1 Clostridiales bacterium
TAAAACCGGAAGGCGCTGGCCTGGCAGACCGTTTTTTATCAAAATCTAAATATAGTACTCCAATTCAATCTCCGTATTTTTGAAGAATTCCTTATAAATCGCCTCCCGGATCCGGATAAACTCTCCGCCGTTTCTGCTGCGCGGCCTGCTCATCCCTACCGAAATCTCTTTTTTAATCTCCCCCGGATTTTTTCCCATAATCAGGATTCGATCACTTAAGAAAATCGCCTCATCAATGTCGTGAGTAATCAATATCATCGTTGTCTTTTTTCGCTGCCAGATGCGAAGCACCTCATCCTGCATATTAATCCGTGTAAGGGCATCCAGCGCGCCGAAAGGCTCATCGAGCAAAAGCACGGACGGCTCGTTGATCAACGCGCGGGCAATACTCACTCTCTGCTGCATGCCGCCGGAGAGCTGCTGCGGCAGCGCTTTCTCGAACCCATTTAATTCTACGATGTCGATATACTGTTTTGTCAGCTCTGCCTTCTTATCCTTATCCAAATCCCTGTGAATGCCGAAACGGATATTCCCTTCCACAGACAGCCACGGAAACAGCCGCGACTCCTGAAAGATCATCCCCGTATCCACTGATGGCCGCTCTACAAGCCTGTCTCCGATAAAAATACTGCCTTCCGTTGGGCTCTCCAGACCCGCTATCATTCGAAGCAGCGTACTTTTTCCGCAGCCGCTCGCCCCGACAATACTGATAAACTCTCCGCTTTCAATCGTAAGGTTTATCCTCTGGAGCACCTCCAGTTCCCCGTCATCCAGAGGATAAACTTTTTTTACATCTTCTATTCTTAATTCTTTCTCCGTATTCAAACTGCCCCTCCTGGCCAATCCGTTTCTCAATGTCCCCAGAAAATCACCACATCGTTTAATTTTCTCAGCAGTACATCAAATACATATCCGAGCAGTCCGATGACCGCTATGCCGATCAGCAGCGAAGCCGGCTGCGCCATCTCCCGGCTGTATGTGATCAAAAATCCGATGCCCGCGGATGCGGCGATCATCTCAGCGGCGACCACGCAGGTCCACGCCGTACTGACTCCGAGACGCAATCCGGTAAAAATAGATGGGAGCGCTGCCGGAAGGATAATCTGAAAGAAAGTCGTAAACCGGTTCTTTTCCAGGACTCTTCCGACCTCCAGCAACCCGGAGTCCGCCTCCCGGATTCCCTGCATTGTATTTAACAATACCGGCCAAAATGATCCATACACAATCACCGCCACCTTCGATTGTTCCCCGATCCCCATCCAGAGAATAAAAAACGGAATTAAACCAATCGCAGGAATCGGACGCATCAGACCGATCGGTATCTCCATGATTTTCCCCACCGGTCGATACAGCGCGGCAAAAATGCCCAGAAAAAATCCGACGGTCGCGCCGATCAGATAACCCTTTACCACGCGCAGCAGGCTGACTCTGATGTGTTTCCATAATGTTCCCTTTACAATCGCAGCGCATCCCACACTTTCTGCGGATTCGGCAGGATAGACTGGTTAATCAGATTTCTATTGCTGCAGACATACCACAAAACAAGGATAGTGACCGGAACAATCCAAACCAACAAAAATTCTACCGGTTTCCTTTTCATATCACTACCGTCCTTTCTGCTGCGGCCTGAAATCGTACTCCGGTTTCAAGCCGCAGCAACTCGCATCTTACCTATTCTTCCAGCAAGGCATCCGTAAACTGCGTGTCGATATATTGCTCTATGTCCACTTCCTCGCTGATAATCCCATATTGATAGCACACATCAGCACCAAGCTGTAATGCCTCAATTTTTTCATCTGTAAGCGGCACAGAACTGTTGGACTTCTCAAGACTGATCAATACCGCATCTGTATTGTCCGAGCCAAAATAATTCGCCGTCAGCTCTGCAGCTTCTTCTTTGTTTTCCTCAGCCCATTCCGATGCTCTGCTCAAGGCCCGCAGGATTTTCTCCACAGTTTCCGTATTCTCTGCAATATAAGTCGAAGAGCTGGAAATCGGGCACACAAAAGTCCGGAAGTCTGATGTATCCGCAAGAATCGTAATCCCGTCATTCGCGGCTGCGGAAGACACATACGGTTCCCACATAACTGCGGCATCCACATCTCCGTCCACCAACGCATTAACCTCATCATTGCCGGACAGATTGACGATTTCCACATCATCCTCCGTCAGACCGCCTGCCTCCAGATATTCGTACAACAATGGCTGGATATTGGTGCCGAACGGAACGGTTACCGTCTTTCCCGCAAGATCAGAAAACTCTTGGATATCCGCATCATCCCGTACTACCAGAGCGTTATCTTCGACAGATGCGCTATATGTCCCGATCGCCACGATATCTACTCCATTCAAAATTGCATTTAAAAACGGAAGGTCGCCGGTTTCCACAATATCCAATTCCCCGGCTGTATAAGCCTCCACCTCCGTTGCCCCGGTTGTGAAAGCGGTCAGCTACACGTTCAGCCCTTCTTCTTCAAAATAACCATTTTCCAATGCAACGACCGGCAGGACATGGTTGGTCAGCATTCCCAACCGCACTGTGACAAGCTCCTCTGCATCATCGGACTCGGCTGTCTCC
>JAJQBM010000208.1 GCA_021203285.1 Clostridiales bacterium
TTAATTTTTTTATTGTCTACTTGACGGGAAGCACACCAAAATGCTGAGGTTGAGGGCATTTTTCACTCTATTCTTCTGCAAAAGTCAGGTTCTAATGTCTCATGAGTCCAATAATCAGGACTCGCGGCAGAAATCTTCGTTAAAACATTTGCCATGTGAATCGCTTCTGTGTTATAAATAACAGGAGATTATCTAACAGACCGGAGTGGAAAACGATATGGTAGATCAGAATACATTTTTAGAGGCCTTGCGGGAGGCCGCAGAAATAGCCCGAAACTCAGATACTGCATTGAGTCCGGAGGAAATTCACCGTTATTTTGAGGGCATGGATCTGACCGCGGAGCAGGAGGCAATGATATCCCGATATCTGGAAAAACCGCTTGAGCCGGAGGAAGAAGAGGCCGAAAATCCGGATGACGAAACGGACGACGCTTCTCTGGATCAGCTCTCAGACTCCGCCTACTATCATATGTATCTGAATGAAGTTCGGGAAAAGGGTACCGGCTCGAAAGAGCAGCTTCTGGAATTATACGGAAAGCTGATCGCCGGGGAAGATGCCGCCGAGCAGATTGCGAACGGGTGGCTGATGCGGATTATCCGCATGGCGGAGTTTTATAAAGAAAACCCGGTGAATATGCAGGATCTGATTCAGGAGGGCAATATCGCATTGTGGATTGCGCTCGGCGAGATTTCCGGAGCGATGGCGATTTCCGAAGTTGACAGTTATCTGGAAAACCGGGTGAGGAATGCCTTTGAGGAGTATATTCGTGAGACGGCCGGAAATGTGGATCATACGCAGGCAGTGCTGGCAAAAGCGGGGCTTCTGCACGAGGCACGGGAAGTGCTGGCAAAAGAAAGCGGCCAGGCGCCCTCCCTGCGGGAGCTCAGTGAATATACGCATATATCCGTCGAGGAAATTCAGTCCATTCTGGCTCTGTATGAGCAGCAGGAGAACTGAGTTCCTCAAGGGTGCATTTCCGGGCAGAAAGCGCTGACTGTTTTGTTCACTCCAGGATGTCCTCGATATTGCAGCCGAGGACTCTGGCTATGGATTGCAGATGGTGATGTTTTGCCCGGTTAATATCGTTCTGCCTTTGCTCAAACAACTGAATTGAGCGGATTGATATGCCTGCGCGTCTGGCAAGCTCATCCTGCGTGAAGCCGCGATTTTTTCGCTGAACAGCCAGATTTGTCTCGTGTCTGGCCTTCATCATTTCATCAAACATGCTGACTGCTTTACTCGGATCCGCCTCGTGAAGTACGCCGTAAAGACGAAAAAGGTCTGCATACTTCAGTCTTTTGCAAATTACAGAGAAGGTCTTTCCCGTGTACCATTGATAATATGCGAGGATCCAGCCAATCCAATACTCAGCAGGATAGTCAATATGTGAAATCTCTGTTTCCTCCGGCAAAGAAAAACCGCATTCCTGAAAAATAAGCCGACACAGTTCAATCCCGGACATGCCTGAAATATACGTTACATTGCCTTTCCCGAACTCAGATGCGATTTCTGTGGCAATAAACAGGTCTATAAATTCCTGACCGTCAACACCTGCTATAAGAACAGCGTATTCCAATGCGCTGCCCAGAGTTTCCATGGCGTCATCAAGATAGATTTCATCGTAGGCGCGGGTCATCATTTTTCACCTGCTCTCTTGTAATATCCAACACAAATAAGTCATTTTGAGCCGAAGCAAAATCCTGTCCGTGGTTATCGAGGTAAGCTCTTCTGGCTCTTTCCTCACGTTCCATACGCCGGGGATAGTAAATGCTTCCGCCTGCTATTTCATGCTCCAAATACTGTATTTTTCCGAAAGGCTTTTCGCTCATTAAAACAATCTGCTCTCCCAGTTCCCCTAGCTTCATGGCCTGAGAAAGCTGATTTACCGAAATGGTATTGTTTAAAAAATCCTTCGCATAGGAAAAGTATGAATCGTCTGCCCGGTAGCCCACAATCACGTCGAAGCCGGAAATGTCCGGCAAAAATTCCGCCGTTACATATTGACTCGCCTGTCTGGCAATGGGGGAGCGTTTCGGGAAAATCCGATGCTCCAGCAAAATGGCGATCCAGTTAAGAATATGATATCCGTCTTTGTTCAAATACAATACTTTCAAATCACTTAAATCCAAATGGTATTTGTTGGAAAAACCGTCTTTCACAGTAGGACACGCCCATTCTCCGGCAAGCTCTTGATTTTCGGTACAATAAAAACCTCTTCCGTAGTCATTTGTCTCAGATCCAAGCCCGTAGGCAGGAGTTTTTACGATCTGTGAGGAACCGTGATAAACAATCATATCCGTGCCGCCTTTCTTTCAAAAGTATCAATAAAATGATACTTATACACAAGATATATCATCTTATTGATATCTTGTCAAGAGGGCATATCCTGTTGTATAGTGAATTGAGTAAATAGTGGTTAAAATTAACATTACAGCACGGATGAATAAGCTGTCCCGCAATCACCCAATACTATAAAAAACAACGGAGGGATGGTTCGTGGACAGGGAATTTATGATAGATTTTTATGAA
>JAJQBM010000258.1 GCA_021203285.1 Clostridiales bacterium
GAGCGGCACAGATCGCCGCCGAGGAAATCGGCAGCGTCAGGGCAATGCCCCCCAGAACCGAACCCAGAATCCCCATGAGGAACGGCCGCAGCGTGGTCGCAACCATAATCAGGTCGCCCAGCTTCATCGCTGCACTTCCGAGAATGGGAGCCAGTCCGGCGGCAGCCAGAATGCCGACGCATACCGTGACAATAGGTGTGACGAGAATGTCAATCTTCGTCTCCTTCGATACGGCTTTTCCAACCTCGGCCGCGATAATAGCAATAAAATAGACCGCTAGCGGTCCGCCCGCTCCGCCCAGCGCGTTGGAGGCGAAACCGACCGAAACCAGCGAAAACAACACCAACGGCGGGCTCTGCAGCGCATAGCCGATGGCGACGGCCATGGCCGGACCGCTCATAGCGGAGGCCAGCCCGCCCACCGTATAGTCGGTTCCGTTGACGGTGGCAATCGTCATCGTCAGAAACGGAATGTGCAACTGCGTCCCCAAAGCGTTGAGGATCGTTCCGATCAACAAGGTGCAGAACAGTCCCTGCGCCATCGCGCTCAGTGCATCGATGCCGTATCGCTTCAGCGAAATCTCAATATTCTTTCTTTTTAAAAACTTTTTTACCTTTTCCATAACCGGACTCCTGACTAACATAAAATATTGCGGAGACATTCCGCTTCTGAGGTATTATAATCAATCCCTCCCAATATGTCAACACATATGTTTAGTCAGGTGTCTTGTCACTTGAATGCCGAAATAACCGGAGAGCGCTCATACACTGCTCCTCAGACCACTCTCACACCGCCGACATAGACCTGATCAACATTGTTGTCTTCATCCAGAATCGTCAGATCAGCATCTTTTCCCTCCACAATGGAACCCTTCCGGTCAAAAATGCCGGTCAGCCGCGCCGGATTCTCGGTCAACAGCGGCAGAATCTCTTCCAGCGGTTTTCCGGTAAAAGCGAGCAGATTTTTCAGCGCCTGTGCCTGTGTCAGCGTCGATCCCGCGCGGGTTCCGTCGGACTCCAAAACAGCGTCGCCGTCTTTGACGACCACCGGATTGACGCCCAGATGGTATTTCCCGTCCGGCAGACCGGCTGCCATGATCGAATCCGTGATCGCCACGACCCGATCCATCCCCTTCGTCTTCGCAATCAGACGGACAGTTCCCGGATGAAGGTGCCGGCCGTCACAGATCATCTCACAGTAGATATCCGACTCCAGAGCGGCGCCGAATATCGCCGGCTCATGCTGATGCAGAAGCCGCATCGCATTTCCCGTGTGCGTAGCCGCCGCTGCCCCTGCGCGGATGGCCTGCATAGCTGTGGCATAATCCGCGCCGGAATGGCCGATCGACACCACGATTCCCAGCTCTTTCAAAGCGGGAATCATCGCGATCCCGCCGTCCACCTCCGGCGAGACCGTGATATAGCGGATTCCGCCGTCCGGCAGCTTCTGATATTCCTCTACCAGTGCCGCGTCGCCAGTGCGAAGCAGATGCTCCGGCATGGCGCCCCGGTAAACCGGAGACAAAAACGGCCCCTCCAGATGAATTCCCAGCAGTCCGGCTCCCGATACCGCGTCGCCGGAGTCCTCCAGGCGTCTGCGGTACTCCCGGTACGCCCCGATCGCGCGCCCCGTCTGCTCCGGCGTGTCCGTCAAAACGGAACATAGCCACCCGGTTGTCCCATTCTCCGCAAAAAACCTTCCGATTTTTTCCAGCCCCTCAACATCGGCGCCGTTCACATCGACTCCCACCGCGCCGTGGGTATGGATATCAATAAAACCGGGAACGATCCATTTCCCGCAGATGTCAATGACCGATGCACATTCCGGCAGATCAAAATCCGCCGGATGAAGCGCGATTTTCCCGTCTGTCATCTCCAGCACACCGCTCTCAAAGTGACGGTCTCTGTATATCTGTCCGTTGATTAAAAATGTACGATTCATCTCTGGCCTCCCTCATTCTCTGTGTTCATATCCCCATCCCTTTACACTCTCTTCTCCGCATCAGTCCTCGCAGAGCAGGTGAACCGGTACCTTTTCTCCCGTCGTGACCAACATGTAAAACCCCTCGCGAAAGGAGATCTCCTGCTGGCAGACCGGCAGGCTGCCGTCCACCACGGAAAAGTAATCCAAACCCTCCCTAAGGCCGATTCCGGTATACTTGACATAGCTCTCCTTGTAGGTCCAGGGCTTTGTAAACTCCTCAAAACCGTTCTCCTCCAGCCATGCAATCTCCGACGGATGGAAAAACCGACGGGCAAGCTTTTCCCCGTCGGCAATTCTCGCCTCCTGCAAATCCAATCCCACCTCAGCACCGCTTACGGCACATGCCCACCGGTCCGCGCTGTGTGAAATCGAAAAATGAACCTGCAAAAGCTCCCGGATATAAGGCTTTCCGTGTTCCTCATCCCGACAGACCGTTATTTCCGCGATCTCTGTGCCGAGATAACGGGATACGGCCCGCCGCAACAGCTCATGGCTCGGCAGCTCCTGCCCGCCGGACCAGCGGTATGCATATATATATACGG
>JAJQBM010000152.1 GCA_021203285.1 Clostridiales bacterium
ATCTTCTCCGCCGCCTCCTCTGTGATCTGATAGTACTCCGAATGCATGTGGTGATCGAAGACATTGTCCACCTTCACCGGCCGGAATGTGCCGAGTCCGACATGGAGCGTCACCTCCGCGATCTCCACGTCCCTCTCTCTCACCTCGCCGAGAAGCTCCGGTGTAAAATGGAGGCCCGCCGTCGGTGCGGCCGCGGAGCCGTCATATTTCGCGTAAACCGTCTGATAACGGTTTTTATCCTTCAGCTCATGTGTGATATAGGGCGGAAGCGGCATCTGCCCCAACTGATCCAGAATCTCCTCGAAAATCCCCTCATAGGAAAAGCGGATCAGCCGGTTCCCGTCCTCGACAATCTCAAGGACTTCCCCGATAAGCAGCCCGTCCCCGAAGAGAATGCGGGCGCCCGGTCTCGCCTTTTTGCCCGGCTTGACCAGCGTCTCCCAGATATCATTCTCCCTGCGCTTTAAAAGCAGGATTTCAATATGGGCGCCGGTGCCCTCCCGTTCTCCGTAGAGACGGGCCGGGATCACCTTCGTATTATTTAAAACCAGACAGTCGCCCGGCCTTAAATAATCCACGATGTGCTTAAATGTCGTGTGCTCCCGCGCCCTGGTCTCCCGATCCAGTACCAACAGCCGGGACGCGGACCGATCCTCCAGCGGATCCTGCGCGATCTGCTCCTCGGGCAGATCAAAATAAAAATCACTGGTCTTCATTGTCTCAGCTCGATTCCCATCCGGTCCAATCCGTTCATAATCTTCTTCATCACCGCTGTGATATCGCTCTCCTCCAGCGTCCGGTCCTTCAGGCGGAAGGTCAGCTTGTACGCCAGAGACTTATTTCCTTTTCGGATCTGCGCTCCTTCATAGATATCAAACAGCTCGCAGCTCTCCAGCATCTTTCCTCCGCGCTGTGCAAAAAGCGCCTCAATCTCGCCCGCGAGGATCTGCTCCGGGACAACCAGAGAAAGATCGCGGCTCACCGCCGGGAACCTTGCGATTCCCTCATATTTCTGGTCGAAAGCGGCACGGCTTACGATCTCCGGCATGTCGATCACCGCGATATATACGCGCTCTTTGATTCCGTATGCCGCGGACACGGAAGGGTGAACCTCACCCAGATATGCCACAACCGCGCCGTCATAGACCACGTTGGCCTGTCTGCCCGGATGCAGATAAGGGATCTCCGCCTTCGGGTCATATACCGGTCTTTTCTTCATGCCGACCGCGGTAAAAAGCTCCTCCACAACGCCTTTCATCGTGTAGAAATCACCCTCCCCGAAAAAACCGAAGGTCAGCGTCATCCGATCATCCGGAAGTTCGGTCATCGGAAGCTGTGTCGGCAGATAGACATTCCCGATCTCATAGAGACAGACATTCTTGTTTCTGCGGTTATAGTTCGTCGACAGAGAAGTGAGCATTCCGTTGACCGGCTGTGTCTTCATAATGCTGAAATCTTCGCCCAGAGGATTTGAGATGACAACCGCTCTGCGAAGGCTGCTGTCCTCCGGAATCAGCAATTTATCGAAAACCTTCGGGCTCTCGAAGGAATAGGTCATCGCCTGTGAAAATCCGCAGAACCGCGCCACATTTCCGGCGATGGATTCAATGCGGAGCTTATAGGATAATTTTCCCGCGGTCGTGGAGTGCGGCAGTGTTGTCGGGATGTTGCGATATCCGTAAAAACGCGCAACCTCCTCCGCGATATCCGCATCCCGCTGCAGGTCCGGCCGCCACGTCGGAACAATCACTTCCCGCGTCTTCTCATCAAAGCCCAGCTCGATTTTTCTCAGATAACCGAGCATGGTTTCCTCCGGAAAATCCGTGCCCAGCAGGCGGTTGATCCAATCCGCATCAAAGGGAATCCGGCTCTCGGTCCGTGGAGACGGGTAAACATCGACCACGCCGCCGACAGCCTCGCCTGCGCCAAGCTCCTCTACGAGCTGGCAGGCACGGTTCATGGCCTCGATCGCATTGTTCGGGTCCAGCCCCTTTTCAAATTTTGCGGAGGCGTCTGTCCGAAGCCCTACCTTGCGGCTGGAGAGACGGATGTTGGTCCCGTCAAAGCAGGCCGCCTCAAAAAGCATCGTCTTTACATTATCCGTGATCATGGAATTCTCGCCGCCCATAATCCCGCCGATTCCGACTGCCTTTTCCCCGTCACAGATCATCAGGACGGTGTCGTCAAGCACGCGCTCCTGCCCGTCCAGTGTCACAAAGGTCTCGTCCTTTTTCGCCCTGCGCACACGGATCTCATGTCCTGCGATGGTATCCAGATCATAGGCGTGCATGGGCTGGCCGTACTCTTCCATTACATAGTTTGTAATATCTACGATATTGTTGATCGGACGGATCCCGTGGGCTGCCAACCTGCGCTGCATCCACTCCGGTGACGGCGCGAGCTTGATGTTTTTCACGACGCGCGCGGTGTAACGGGAACACAGATCCGGATCCTCCACAGTCACCTTGATATAGTCATTGACATCCTCATCATTTCCGGTTTCCGTGACAACGGGCGGCACAAA
>JAJQBM010000080.1:0-686 GCA_021203285.1 Clostridiales bacterium
GATCTCATCGATCTGCTCCTTGGTGTAGTCCATGAAGCCGTGGTAGATGCCGTTCTCATCCGGCTCCGCACGGAAACCGAGCTCGCCCTTGTCGATCATATCCTTGACGATCGGTGAAGGCTCATGGTTGTCCGCCAGGTGCTCCAGAACATAGCTGTGGATGTTCCATGTAAGCTGTGTGCCGACCATGTCGGAGTTGACCAGCGGAGGAAGATACGGAAGACGCAGGCCGAAGCTGGTCTTGCAGGCCAGATCAACGGTAGCCGCATCCGCGATGCCATCGTTGACAATCGCGATCGCCTCACGCCACAGAGCGTGCTGCATCCGGTTGGCGATAAAGCCCGGAACATCCTTCTTGCAAAGGCAGGGCTGCTTGCCGGCCGCTGTCATGACCTCCATAACGGTGTCGATCACTTCGTCAGAAGTATGCTCAGTCTTGACGACCTCTACGAGCGGAATCAGATAGCCCGGATTCCAGAAGTGTGTACCGCAGACACGCTCTTTGTGCTCGCACTTCGCCGCGATCTCGGTCGGGCTCATAACGGAAGTGTTCGTGCAGAAGATCGCGGTCGTCGCAACCGTCTTCTCCAGACGTGCGAACAGATCCTGCTTCAGCTCCATAACCTCGGGCACGCACTAGATGAAGAGATCGCCGTCCTTGACCTCCTCGTCCTCAAAGGCAATGC
>JAJQBM010000080.1:705-2522 GCA_021203285.1 Clostridiales bacterium
TCGTTGACGCCCTTATCATGGAGCTGGTTCATGTTTGCGCGAACCTTCTCGCGGGGATCCGCACCGCGGTTGGAGGAGCGGAGAATCGTGACCTGAGAGCCATCGATCGTTGCCAGAACCTGCGCGATCGCTGCGCCCATCATACCGGAACCGCAGACTACAAACTTGGATAATTTACATTTACTCATAATATAATTCCTCCAGAAAAGCTGTATACAATTAGCAGACCAGATATCCGCCGGAGCAGTCATAGTTGCCGCCGGTCATAAACTTGGAAGCATCGGATGCAAGATAAATCGCCATGCCGACGAAATCATCCGGCTCGCCCAGACGGCCGATCGGCTGTCTCTTCAGGAAGTTCTTATAAACCTCGGATTCCGGATCAAACATCCACTCGGTCAGCTCGCTGCGGAACACGGTCGGAAGGATGGAGTTTACACGAATGCCGTACTTTGCAGTCAGATCGCAGGCCATGGAGGAGATCATCAGATCCGCGCCGCCCTTGGAGGTGCAGTATCCGGTGTAGCCGGCCATACCGCGTTTGGAACGCTGGGAAGTAACAACAACGATCGCGCCGCCCTTGCCCTGTGCAACCATCTGATGGGCAACATACTTCAGAACGATGTATACGGACTTGCAGTCAGCATCCATGATGTACTGCCACTCCTCAACGGACTGATCCAGAATGTTCTGCGGCTTGTTGTAGCCATGGGCAATCGCAAGAATGTTGATCTCGCCGTAGGCGTCAACCGTCGTCTTGATCAGAGCCTCAACCTGATCAACCTGTGCCGGGTCCGCGGTAGCATATGCGCAGTCGATATCCTCTGCCTTGAACTCGTCAACCAGCGCCTGCAGCTTTTTCGCGTTACGGCCGGTCAGCATAACCTTCGCGCCTGCATAGCCGTAAGCCTTTGCGATGGTCTTGCCGAGAGCACCGGTAGCGCCGGTAACCAGAGCAACTTTTCCTTTGATGGAGAACATGTTATCAACATAATCTTTCTCCAGGTTAACTAATTTTCCCATTGTTAAAAATCCTCCTTGTAATGATAAAATTTATTTCACCATCGCCGGGCAGCGACTGAAATCAAGGAAAACCGGAAAAAAGCGTCAAAAACCGCTTTGTCTAAATCCGTTGTTCTCATTATAGAACAACGCCGTTTTTTATGCAATACATACAAAAATGTTATTAAGTAACTTTCCGGTAATCTTGTGTTTTTGCTGTGGATTTTCGACAACTGTTCTGTTCAAATTTTATATTTTTCGGGCAAAATGATTGATTTCTTTTTTTGTTCAGTGTATACTGAAGTTTGAAAAATTTATCAGAAAGGTGGTTTGTTTTATGGCAGGCTATAAAATTACCAAAAAAGACGAGTACTATACTTACACCGCTCCGGGACATTCCGAGTGCAAGCTTTGCAGGCTCCATGACCCCGCGGATATCGACGGCGGACGCATGACCAACGGTCTCTCCCACTTCCTTCCCAGCGGCGGCGGCACAGAGTATCTTTCTAATCAGATGGAGTCCCTCTACTACATCATCGAGGGAACCATGCTCTTCAAGGGTGACGACGGTGTTGAGACCGTCCTCAACGCGGGCGACAGCGTACATATCGCTCCCGGCTCCACAAAGAGCGTGACAAACATCGGCACCACAACCGCTCAGATGCTGGTCGTGCTTCTGCCGGCGTAAGCCAGACAAAAATCAGGTTCGTTCATAAAATACCCCGCATTCACAACCGGAACGCGGGGTATTTCATATATTATTATTTCCTTTAATTTCAGAAAAAGTTTCATGTAATAATACGTTTTTATGGATT
>JAJQBM010000216.1 GCA_021203285.1 Clostridiales bacterium
GTGGTATACCTACCGTGTCTGTGCGGACTGTATCTTTGAGGAGGGAGAGTGGCGCATCTGGCATATGTTTGTGTCGAACGATGTGTTTTTCCCGGCGGGAAAGATGTATGACTGCCCGACGATCATACCGGAAGGTACGCACCCCGATGAGATTGAGTTCGGTGAGCCGACCATCAAGGTTCTGGCTCATGACAATACATTTAATAACGCGGACGGATATCCGCCCATGCCGGAGGATTATTATTCCTTCTGCGATGAACTGAGCTACGGACCGGAGGGACATCCGAAGCTGAACAAAGGAGGGATGTACATATGAACCGAAATCTGAGTTTTGAGCAGAGGGTGGAGAACATTTTAGCCACCTATGAGATTGAGCGGAAATACTGCGAACATGCCTTCTATCACAATGAGGACAATGATCACCTGGAGATGGATCGGCTGTGGGCAAAAAATCGGCCGGATATATCATGGAGCCACTCTTTCGGACGGGAGCGCGGACCGGAAAGGCAGTTTTACGATAATGTGACACTGGGCGACGCGCGGGCGGCGCTGGTTTATCTGAGCCTCTTTGACATTATGCCGGAGATCGGCGGACAGAAGAATATCCGCGCACTGTTTAACGGACAGGTACACACGATCTGTACGGATATTATTGAAATCGGCGACGACGGCAGGACGGCCAGAGCCTGTTTCCTCACGCCGGGAATCGCCTTCGGCGCGCTGAAGCCATCGAGTATGAAGAACAGTCGGGTTTACAGTGAGCGGAAGGAAAAAACAAAGTACGATTTGAAGCGATATTCGGTCGTGATCTGGGAGCGGTATGGTACGGATTTCATAAAGCAGAATGGGGAATGGCGGTTCCTGCACTCGATTGTCCGACCGGATATCTTCGGCCCGTTTGACGGACAGAATCCGGCGTATGACCGGTACCTGATGGTGAGAGACAATCCGGAGGCGCTGACGGTTCACGGCGGTGATTTCGATGCTTCTCCGGAGGGAATCGCGGATCTGGTCGTGCTTCTGGATGAGCAGGAGACGATGCACCATGAGTGGAATCCGGTGCAGACGGTGCAGGAGGCAGCAGTCTTCCCGAAACCGTTCTACACGCTGGATCGGGAAAACACCTATGATCCGGGCGGATTTGACATTCTGGATGAATATATTGAACAGCATCCGGAGGAAGAGGAGAGGTTGAGAAACTGGGGCTGACAGCATGGTCTGGCGACTGAGTATAGAGAAGGAGGAACGAAAATTATGTATGAGAATCTGACATTGGAGCAAAAGGTTGAGCGTCTGCTTGACATACAGGAAGTCCGGAATCTGATGGGAAAGTATGAATATTACGGTTTTAACAATGATCCGGAGAGTATTGTGGAGATGTTCTCGACCAGGGAGGACGCATATGTTGACTGTGAGGGCATTGGCGTTCTTGAAGGCCCGGCCGGTATAAGAAAATTTTTTGTAGACTGGCACAAATCCCTGAACGGGGATGTGAACGGTGTGTTTGCCATCCATGCCGTCACCACAGAGGTGATCGAGGTGGCCGAGGATGGGAAAACTGCCCGCGGGATCTGGATTTCTCCGGGAGCCGAGGCAAAGCACTCCGTGGCCGGAGAACTGGAATCTTATTGGATATGGGGGAAATATCCCATTGATTTCATTAAGGAGGACGGCAAGTGGAAGTTCTGGAAATTCCGGATTCCGCATGACCTTCTCTGCGATTTCCACCATTCGTGGACGGATCTGGACGGCCAGAAGCTGGGCGGTGATATCGAGAGCGAAGAGGCGAAACCGGTTGGCGACCGGCCGAGTGTATACCCGGAGAATTTCTATAGCGGAAGTCGCCCTGCGTCTGCGTTTTTTGTACCGCCGCTGCCGTATCGTACCGAGCGGGATCTGGAAGGCTTCTGGGGAGAGCCGTATACGCTGGACAGTGAATCATTGAGATAAAAATTTTGAGGAGGATGATTATGGAGATTTACAAATTAATTCCGCCGGAACCTTTGACGGAAGAAGAAAAGAAAAGTCCCTATGCCGGAATATATGATCTGCCGATCCATGATCCGGCTCCGGAGATTCTGGAGAATTTTATGCCGGGAAAGACGATGGATCCGGCGAAGGCATTTCCGGTTACAGAGCTGGAACGCCTGTTTACTCCGGGAGCCATGGAACAGGAGAACGGATATTGTCTGCTGCCGGACGGCACCGGGTTTTCGACGGTACATGTGAAAATGCCGAACGCGACGCCGGAGATGGAGGCTATCTGGTCGGCGGGGTGGCTGACGGAGTCGGATGTCAACTATAAGGTCTGGTTTCCGGGATTTCATATCAGTCATCAGATGCCGGTGATAGAGGATCTCGGATGGGGGAGGGGAATCGTGGATTTCGCGTGTCCGCTGATTTTGCCGAAATTGTTGTCCGCTCCGCCGGAGCAGCTAGACCCCAATCTCATCGGCTTCAGTGGATTCCGCATGACCTTCTCTGCGATTTCCACCATTCGTGGACGGATCTGGACGG
>JAJQBM010000176.1 GCA_021203285.1 Clostridiales bacterium
TATAGTAGATTTTGAATATTTTCAATGTCTACCATATGGGGAGCATATCATTTTACTGACCGGCCGTATTATAATGTGAAAAAATGAACATGTTCTATGAACTTGTTCGATTAAATTTTATACGGACATTCTGCATTTGTCAACATGATTTTGCCGGATTTATGTGACAAAAACGAGCGATCAGAATTGTGCACTTTTGATAAAAGAAAAGGAGGAGATTTTCAATGGCGAAATTTATCACTGCGAGAGAGGCGGCAGAGCTGATTCCCGACGGAGCGACGGTCGGCATTGCCGGTATGGGGCTGTCCGGCTGGGCGGAGGAGATAGCCTGCGCGATCCGTGACTGTTACCGGGAGACCGATCATCCCTGCGGACTGAATCTGAAGCAGGGCAGCGCGATGGGCGACTGGGGATACGGAAACAAATTCGACGGCGGGGACAGAAGCCCGCTGCCGGTGCCGGACAATGACCACGGAGCCCGCGGCGTGACCCGGCTGGGCGAGGCGGGGCCGGGCCTGATCACAAAGTGGACCAGCGCGCATATCGGAAGCGCCTTTACGCTCTGCGATCAGGCAAGACAGGAGCTGATTGATACTCACTGCCTGCCGCAGGGCGTAATCATTAATCTGTGGCGGGAGATTGCTGCCGGCCGGCCGGGTCTGATTACGAAGACCGGTCTCGGCACATTCGTCGATCCGCGTGTGGAAGGCGGCCGGATGAATGCGAAGGCTGCGGAGTCGGAGGTTGTCAAGCTGGTTCATTTTGAGGGGGAAGAATACCTGTATTATCCGGGATTTAAGTGCGACGTTGCACTGCTGCGTGGAACGATCGCGGACGAGAACGGCAATATCTCCTTTGAGCATGAGAGCGTGATTAACGAGGGCTTTTCCGTTGCCGCTGCCGCGAAAAACACCGGCGGTATCGTGATTGTTCAGGTGGAGTATCTGGCGAAGAAGGAGACGCTGAATCCGAAAGCGGTGAAGATCCCCGGGCATCTGGTGGATTATGTTGTTCAGGCGAAGGATCCGAAATCCTGCTGGCAGGCGGATGGAGATTACTGGCAGCCGCCCTACTCCGGAGATATCCGGATTCCGCTGGACAGCATAGAGCCGTTGCCCTTTGACGAGCGCAAGGTGGTCTGCCGACGCTGTGCGATGGAGTTGAAAAAAGGTAATATTATCAACCTCGGAATCGGCATGCCGGCCGACACCGCAAAGGTGGTATCCGAGGAGGGCTATATCGACGATCTGCTCATGAGCACGGAGAGTGGTGTGATCGGCGGCGTGCCGTCTGCCCTTCCCAGCTTCGGCAGCGCGTACAATCCGGAGTGCATCCTGACGCCGAACGATATGTTTGACCTGATCAGCGGCGGCGGTCTGGATGTGACCTGCCTTGGCATCGGCGAGGTGGACGGCGACGGAAACAACAATGTGAGCCGCATGGGGAAACGTCTCACCGACCCCGGCGGATTTATCGATATCACGGCTGCGACGCCGAAGGTTATTTTCGCCGGCAGTCTGGTGGGAAAGGCGAAGCTGAAGATCGGCGATGGAAAGCTTGAGGTTGTGCAGGAGGGGACGATCCGCAAGTTTGTGGACAAGGTCGGCCAGATCACATTTTCCGGGCAGTATGCGCCGGATGATCAGGAAGTGCTGTATATCACGGAGCGTGCCGTGTTCCGTCTGATCGATCACAAAATGATACTGGTCGAGATTGCGCCGGGCATCGACCTGCAGAGAGACGTTTTGGATCAGATCGGGTTTACGCCAGTAATCTCTCCGGATCTGAAGGAAATGGATCCGGGCATCTTCTGTGAGAAATGGGGCGGACTGGGCGAGTATCTCAAATAATATGAACGTTAAAGATAAATCCTTAGCAGTTTGCTGATCATACCGGCCATGGCCTCCCGCAGGATATAGGATCCGTCGTGGATGCACCAATCATAGACCTGGCCTCGGGCGGCGATCATAAGGAAGGAGGCAATCTCCGCCGCGCTCTCCTCACAGACAAGCTCTCCGCTATCCATGCTCTGCTGCAGCGTGCGGGTCAGGACTGGAAGGATTCCGGTGTCCGTCTGGCGCATGAAATGCTTATTATTGGAATTATACAGGATCTTGGTCAGGGACATGGAGGTAATCTCTGAGGAATAGGCGGCGTAACGGTCAAAGAGGAATAACAGGCGTTCTCGCAGTGTCGGCTGTGTCAGCAGCGGGGCGACCTCTTCCTCAAAATAGGCGTCTGCCAGGAAGTATGTCTCATAGTACACATCTAATTTAGAAGAAAAATAATTATAAAACGTGCCGATGGAGACGCCGGCGGCCTTCACGATATTGCGGATGGTAATCTCCTCAAAGTCGCGTTCTTCCAGAAGGGAGAGTGCAGTGTTGAAAACGAGCAGCCGGGTCTCCTCAGCCTGCTGCTTTCGGGATAACTTGCCGCCTGTGGTGGGTTCTGTCATGTATCGTCACTCCTTGTCCGGGAACCGGATTTGCCGGATGCCCTGATGTGCGT
>JAJQBM010000121.1:0-286 GCA_021203285.1 Clostridiales bacterium
ACTGAAGCAATGGGCAAAAGAATCCGACAACATCGTTTTTTTCGGCGGCGCCGGAGTTTCCACGGAGAGCGGCATCCCCGACTTCCGGAGTGTGGATGGTCTGTACAATCAGAAATATGATTATCCGCCGGAGACTATCTTAAGCCACACCTTTTATATTGAAAGAACAGATGAGTTTTTCCGGTTTTACCGGGACAAAATGCTGGAGCTCGACGCGCAGCCGAACGCCGCCCACTTAAAGCTGGCTGAACTGGAGCCGGCCGGTAAGCTCAAGGTCGTCTTCACC
>JAJQBM010000121.1:296-2506 GCA_021203285.1 Clostridiales bacterium
TCACCCAGAACATCGACGGCCTCCATCAGGCCGCCGGCAGCAAAGAGGTGCTGGAGCTCCACGGCAGCGTCCACCGCAACTACTGCCTCAAATGCGGGAAGCTCTACAATGTCCGGCAGATCAAAGAGTCCGTCGGCGTCCCCCGCTGCACCTGCGGCGGGACCATCAAACCGGATGTTGTGCTCTATGAGGAGGGGCTGGACTCCCAGACTCTGCAGGATTCCATCTACTACATCAGCCACGCGGATGTCCTGATCATCGGCGGCACCAGCCTTGCCGTCTACCCCGCCGCCGGTCTCATCGACTATTACCGCGGGTCAAAGCTGGTGTTGGTCAATAAATCCGCCACACCCATGGACCGCCGCGCCAACCTGCTGATTCAGGATTCCATCGGAAAAGTTTTTTCTCAGTTGGAGGTATAAGGATGTCCTATGTATATGAGGTCGGCGACATCGTCCGGCTGAAAAAAAAGCATCCCTGCGGCAGCCCGGAATGGGAAATTCTCCGTGTCGGCGCGGACTTCCGCTTAAAATGCCTCGGCTGCGGGCATATGGTCATGGTGCCGCGCGCATTAGTGGAGAAAAACACCCGGGGATTGAAGAAAACAAGAAAAAACGGCGAAAATGGGGCAAAAAATTGCGGATAGCCTCTTGCCGAAGCAAAAAAATTATGCTATGATTTGTGTTCGTGATATACAGGTTCCTTGCTCTCGGACGTAATCAATAGAGGGCCAAAAGACCAAAAGGAGGCAGATTAGCATGAACAAGTATGAATTAGCATTGATTGTGAGTGCCAAGATCGAAGAGGACGCCAGAACAGCTGTTGTCGATACCGCAAAGGGTTATATCGAGCGCTTTGGCGGCACGGTAACAGAGGTCGAAGACTGGGGCAAACAGAAGCTGGCTTATGAGATCCAGAAAATGCCCGAAGGCTTCTACTACTTCATCCAGTTCGACGCACCGGGCGAAGCACCGGCAGAGATCGAGCGCCGTGTACGCATTCTGGACAATGTACTTCGATTCCTGATCGTCAGAAAAGACGAGGCATAAGGCACAGGAGAAGAAAGAGGGTTTATATGAACAGAGTAATATTAATGGGGCGATTAACAAGAGATCCCGAGATCCGTTATTCACAGAATGACCAGTCCATGGCCATCGCCAGATATACGCTGGCAGTGGACCGCCGGGGACGCAGAGACGGCAGCGACGGGCAGCAGACCGCTGATTTCATCGGCTGTGTGGCTTTCCGCCAGCAGGCAGAGTTCGCCGAGAAGTATCTTCGCAAGGGGATGAAGATCGCCATCACCGGCAGAATCCAGACCGGCAGCTACACCAATCGCGACGGACAGAAGGTCTACACCACGGATATCATCGTAGAGGATCACGAGTTCTGCGAGAGCAAGAATACCGGTTCCAACGCGGGCGGATTTTCCGCTCCCGACAGCAGACCGGCTCCCTCGAGCGCCGTCAGCGACGGTTTTATGAATATTCCGGACGGGATTGACGAGGAGTTACCCTGGAACTAACCAGAGAGTCTAATCAGGAGGTAAAACAATCATGGCTTATGATAAAGAGAGAAAAAACGATGCTCCGATGAAGCGGAGAGGCGGCGGACGCAGAAGAAAAAAAGTCTGCGTGTTCTGCGGCAAGGACAATGTCATCGACTATAAAGATGTCAACAAGTTAAAGAGATATGTCTCCGAGCGGGGCAAGATCCTTCCCAGAAGGATCACCGGCAACTGCGCAAAGCATCAGCGTGCCATCACCGTGGCGATCAAGAGAGCCCGTCATCTGGCACTTATGCCGTACATCGCAGAGTAATTTTATCAGATCAAAGGGAATCCCCGTCATCTGGCTTCAGGTGGCGGGGTTTTTTTTCATTTAAGGGGGTCAGACCCCGGTAAATTTTTTTTAAGGGGTCAGACCCCGGTAAATTTCGGTAAATTTTTATAAACCTTTATAAAATTTCTATGAATTTCAGGAAACCCTCTCGCCCTTCATTTCCACCACTTCCGTATCATATCCATCCTGCAGCGTCATGATGAAGGCGTGAACGGACTCTTTTTTGCCGCTTCGATGATCTCCTCCTGCGTTGCCCCCGGTTTACCCACCGCGATATTGCTGGCAATGGAATCATGGAACAGGTGCGTCTCAGGACTCCATATCGCGGAGTTGCCCGGTCGAAAGATATGTTCAGTCTGGAGATGTTCG
>JAJQBM010000192.1:0-447 GCA_021203285.1 Clostridiales bacterium
CCGGATTTTGTGCTAGACTGGGGAGAAAGTCTGGTGTGTGCTAAACAGTGCGCCCGGAACAATATTATAATTATGAAAGAAGGGCAAGGGTTATGGTATTATGTACATTTAAAGGTGGTGTGCATCCCTACGATGGGAAAGAGCTGTCGAAGGATAAGCCGATCACCGAATACTTACCCAAGGACGATCTGGTATACCCGTTATCGCAGCATATCGGTGCACCCGCGAAGCCTGTCGTGGCCGTCGGCGATACGGTTCTGGCGGGTCAGATGATCGCGGAAGCCGGTGGGTTTGTCTCAGCGCCGATCTATGCCACGGTTTCCGGAAAGGTGAAAAAGATTGAGCCCCGGAGAGTGGTGGTAGGTGACATGGTCAACTCCATTGTCATCGAGAATGACGGCGAGTACAAGTCCGTGGAGTTCGAGGAAGTGGATGATGTCTCCGCAT
>JAJQBM010000192.1:457-2505 GCA_021203285.1 Clostridiales bacterium
TTCCGCACTGTCCAAGGAGGAGATTCTGGAGAAGATCAAGGTCGCCGGCGTGGTCGGCAGGGGCGGCGCCGGATTCCCGACTCATGTGAAGTTATCCCCGAAGGAACCGGATAAAATCGATTATGTCATCGCGAACTGCGCGGAGTGTGAGCCGTATCTGACGAGCGATTACCGCAGAATGCTGGAGGAGCCGGAGAAGCTGGTGGGCGGAATGAAGATCATTCTCTCCCTCTTTGACAATGCCCGCGGCATCATCGCGATCGAGGACAATAAGCCGGACTGCATTAAGCTGTTTACGGATATGGTAAAGGATGAGCCGAAGATCGAGGTGAAGGCACTGCGGACGAAGTACCCGCAGGGTTCCGAGCGCCAGCTAATTTATGCGACGACCGGACGGGCGATCAACTCCACCATGCTCCCGGCGGATGCGGGCTGCATCGTGGACAATACGGATACGGTTGTGACCGTCTACAATGCGGTGAAGCTGGGCCGTCCCCTGATGCGCCGGATCGTGACGATCACGGGCGATGCCATTTCCGAGCCTGCGAACTACTCCATCTACATCGGCACGAGCTATGCCGAGCTGGTGGAAGCAGCGGGCGGTTTTAAAGGGCAGCCGAAGAAGATCATCTCCGGCGGTCCCATGATGGGATTTGCCATGTTCAGTCTGGATATTCCCACGACAAAGACGACATCCGCCCTGCTCTGTCTGACAGAGGATGAGGTACAGCAGGCGGAGGCCAAGGCGACCAACTGCATCAACTGCGGCCGGTGCGTGGAGGCATGTCCGTCGCGGATCGTTCCCTCCCGTCTTGCCGATTTCGCGCAGCGCCATCAGGAGGAGCTCTTTGAGAAGTGGAACGGCCTGGAGTGCGTTGAGTGCGGAAGCTGCAGTTACATCTGCCCGGCCAAGAGGAATCTTGTCCAGGCGATCCGCGTGATGAAAAAGACAGTGCTTGCGAACAAGCGCAAGAAAGCGTAAGGGGAGGTGGATTCAAGTGAGTGATTTATATAATGTAACATCGTCACCGCACGTGAGATCCAAAATGACGACAGATAAAGTAATGCTCTGCGTGATCATTGCATTGCTGCCTGCCACGATCTTTGGCATCTTCAACTTCGGACCGAGAGCGCTTGCTGTGATCGTCATCACAATCGCGAGCTGCTTCGTCTCCGAGTATCTTTTCAATGTTGTGACACACCGGAAGCAGTCGGTGGGAGATTTGAGCTGTATCGTCACGGGCCTTCTCCTCGGACTGAATCTTTCCAGCACGATTCCGCTGTGGATTCCGGTTATCGGCGGCGCATTTGCCATTATCGTAGTGAAGATGGTGTTCGGCGGACTGGGACAGAACTTTATGAACCCGGCGCTGGGCGCCCGGTGCTTCCTGCTTTTGTCGTTTACCGGTCCCATGACCAGCTTTGCGACGATTCCGCTGGACACGACGACCAGCGCAACGCCGCTGTCCTATTTGAGCAACGGCGGTTTGTACACGGATACCATGGCGATGTTTACCGGCCGCATTTCCGGTACGATCGGTGAGACCAGCGTGATCGCGATTCTGATCGGCGCGATCTTCCTGATTGCCATGGGCATCATTGATCTGCGGATCCCGGGTACATACATTCTTACCTTTGCGATTTTTGTCATTTTGTTCGGCGGGCATCTCACCACGGGCGATCTGATTCCCTTTGTGGTGCAGGAGCTCTGCGGCGGCGGACTCATGCTCGGCGCGTTTTTCATGGCGACCGACTATGTGACATCGCCGATCACGCCGAAGGGCAAGATCATATACGGCGTCATCTGTGGCTGCCTGCTCGGCATTTTCCGCCTGTTCGGCTCTTCCGCAGAGGGATGCTCTTACTCCATTATCTTTGCAAATATGTTAGTGCCGTTGATCGAGAGATTTACGGTGCCGAAACCGTTTGGTAAAGGAGGGGAGAAATAATGAAAAATACACTTGTCAAAGACGCACTCATACTTTTTTCGATCACACTGGTCGCGGGATTCGGCCTTAGCGCGGTTCATGAGATCACGCTGGAACCAA
>JAJQBM010000017.1 GCA_021203285.1 Clostridiales bacterium
GGTATAACCGATATCCACCAGTCCCTGATAGAGAATATCCCTCGTTTTCTTATAAATATTGATATCCACGGAGGCATCCACGCATTTCAGCAGCATTTTCTGCTGAAGCGACGGTGCGTTCACATATCCGAGGTAGCGCATGGACGCCGTCATGCCCGCATAGAGATCCCGCATGTCCTGCACACAGGGCTCCATTGCCAGATAACCGATCCGCTCACCCGGAATCGAGAGCGCCTTACTGTAAGAGTATACCACAATCGTATTCTGATAGTAATGGGTCAGATACGGCACCTCGATATCATATGCCAGCTTCCGGTAGGGCTCATCCGACACCAGATAGATCGGATGGCCATACTCCTCCTGCTTCCGCTTCAGGATATCCGTCACGGCAATGATAGACTCCTCTGTGTAGACCGCACCAGTCGGATTGTTCGGTGTGTTGATGATCACAAACCGTGTCCGGGGACTGAGCGCTGCCTCGAACGTAACCGGATCCGGCTGCAGCGTCTCCATATTGCACAGCGCCGGCACCAGCTTCCCGTAGAGAGACTCTATATAGCTCTTATACTCCCAGAAATAGGGGGCAAAGGTGACAACCTCATCGCCCTGATCCAGAAGCGCGTTGGCAATGACCACGATGGCCGCCGCCGCACCTACCGTCATAATAATGCCGTTCTCATCATAATTGCAGCCGTAAGTCTTATTCAGATATTCCGCAATATGCGCCCGGACGTCCGGATGACCCGCATTTGCCGGATACCCGTGGAGAGATGTCGGATCCTCCGTATCCAAAATCTCCTTTATCGCCTCATTGACAATGGCCGGCGGTTTCACGCTGGGATTGCCAATCGTAAAATTAAAAATATTCTCCTTGCCGTAGACATCGGCAAGCTTTTTCCCCTCCTCAAAGATATCCCGGATGCAGATCGACGTATCCAGAGATCTCCTCAGACGCTTCGCTATCATTTTCTTCTCCTCCGCTATGTTCTTTGGAATTTACCGCCCAAACGCATTAACGCTTTAGTGCGGCAAATCTAAAAGACATCATACCACACCTGAAAGAAAAAGAAAGAGGGATTTCCCGGTTTTGCCCGACAAAGAAAATCGGCATGACCCAAACAGATCACATCGACTCGATAAGTCTTATTTATTCCGTACTAGAATATCCTGCGCACCGCCAGAATCGTCTTATATGTAGCAGTCGAATACTTAATACCAGTGGAAGGACTTGACGCATTGATGATCGTATTGTTCCCAACATAAATGCCTACATGTCCGCTGTAGCAGACGATGTCACCCGGCTGCATATCGGACACCGACACGCCGGTTCCCACCGAGCGCAGCGCGCTGGAGCTGTGCGGAAGCGAGACGCCGAAATGCGCGTACACGCTCATGACAAAGCCGGAACAGTCGCATCCGTTGGTCAGGCTCGTTCCGCCGTATACATACGGATTTCCCAAAAACTGGCAGGCATAACTGACTACCGCCGAGCCGGAACCGCTGCCGCTGTAGCTGGATGTCGTACTTGAGCTTGAATCAGAGCTTGTGGTTCCGGAAGAAACACTGGAGGAACCGCTCGTGACGGATCCGACCGTGGTCGATGTCACGGCCGCCTGTGCCGCTGCAATGATCGCATTCTGCTCATCGATCGTCTCCTGATACTGCGCCGCAAGGCTCTCCGCCGCAGCCAGCTTTGACTCATAATCCGACAGTTCGCTGCTCTTCTGCGCCTTCACTGTCTCCAGCTCTACCTGCTGCTCCTCATATGTAGCCTCAATCTCCTCCAACTCTGCCTTTTCGTTTTCCACCTGAGCGACGAGATCCTCAACCTCAAGCTTGGTATTCTGGTACTCAATCAGAAGAGCTCTATCGTAATCATATACGGTGGAATAACTCTCAATCTTATTCAGCACGTCTGCAAAGCTGTCAGCCCCCATGAGTGCTGTCAGGAAAGAGGAATCGCCATTCTCATACATGTACACAATCCGTTCCTTCATGGACTCGTACTGCTCTGCCTCTGTCTCCTTTGCTGCCTCAAAGTCTGCCTCTGCCTGAGCCAGCTCAACCTTTTTCGCCTCAATGTCCGCCTGTGTCGTGTTGATATCGATAATGACCTGAACAAGCTCCGCGTCCAACTCGTCGATCTGCTCCTGAAGCTCCGCCTGTTTGGACTCGATACTGCTGATCTCGCTCTGAACCGCGCTCAGATTGTTCTGTGCCTCACTCTTCTTACTCTTTGCAGTTGGAAGGCTTGTCGCTCCGGCCATCTGCGTACATCCGAGCATCATGACTATGACCATGCTGATGGTGATCAGTTTCTTTCTCATAAATATCTCTGCTCCTGTCTTTTCGTAAAAGGAATCATCCTGATTGTCGGTTTCAATCTGTGCAAAAGGCATATCCCGCCTTGGTGTTCCACAGTATACCATCAACCCGGTCAAATTTCAATACAAAAAAAACATTTTTCAGAAATAATTCACATTCTTTTGTAACATTTATG
>JAJQBM010000157.1 GCA_021203285.1 Clostridiales bacterium
GGGGACGCCGGTGCTGGCCGTCGGCGGCGTGCGGAATCCGATGTAAAACACCTTATTCGGATCCTCATTGGCGACCACGACAACCTTCGCGCCGGTCTTTTTGTGCACCAGATAATAGCCCTCGGAGTGAATGTCCGCAAGGTCCCTGTGCTGCCTGATCTCATATGCATCTGTTCTGTCCAAATTCTGTTTCAAAATAAATTCCTCCGGTTTATTTGTTGGGAAAGGGCTGTCCTTTCGGACAGCCCTTCAGATCTCTATCATTCATCTGTCTATGTAACAACCACGCAATATGTAAGGAACTAAATCCGTCTTACATTCGCAGCCTGCACACCTTTGTCACCTTCGATGACATCGAACTCAACCTCTTCGTTCTCTTTGAGCTCTTTGTAGCCATCCATGGCGATCGCGGAAAAATGAACAAATATGTCATTACCTTCGGCATCTGAGATAAAACCATAACCCTTTTTGGCACTGAACCATTTGACCGTACCCTGCATAGCAAACTCCCTTCTCTAAACTGGAATATCAAAAAATATCCCTTTTTTAACCTCTATAAAGTAGCACACAAGCGCCCGTTTGTCAACTCATCCGGCCATTTCTCCGCCGATTTTCATCTAAATATTTTCACTCAGGCTTTGATTTCGACGCCTTTTCGTAGGAAACCGTAACCTGTGGGAACGGAATCTCAATCTGATTCTCATCCAGCGCGTACTTGACATTCTCTGTCAGCCGCCACTTTACCTCCCAAAAATCATCGGTCTTCACCCAGACCATCAGGCCGATCACGACGGAGCTCTCCGCCAGCTCATCCACGAAAACCTTTACCGGCTCACCCTCCAGAAGCTTCGGCTCCTCCTGTGCAACACGGGAGATCACTTCCTTCGCCTTCCGGATGTCTGCGTGGTAGGAAATCCCCACCTTGATATCGACACGGCTGCGATCCTGCTGCGTCATGTTCGTCAGGCTGGAACCGGTCAGATTCGCGTTCGGGACGACAATCACCTTGTTGTCCAATGTCACCAGCTTTGTGTAAAAAAGCTGGATTTCCATCACTTTCCCCTCGTTGCCGCTGGTATCCTCCTTGATATAGTCTCCGACCTTAAACGGATGAACCATCAGGATCAGCACACCGCCGGCAAAGTTGGACAGCGTTCCCTGCAGGGTAAGGCCGATGGAGAGACCCGCCGAGCCGATGATAGCGATGACCGAGCTGGCTGTAATACAGAACTTCCCCAGCACGATCAGAATCAGCACACAATACAGCACTACTCGGATCATGGCCTCCAAGTGCTGTTTCATGCTTTCATGCCGGTCTCCAGAGAGGTCTTGTCCAGCGAACGACAAATCGCCTTCATGGCAAACCGGATGATCCTCCTGCCGATCAGGAGAACAATCACGGCAATAATCACCTTCATGCAGAAATCCAGAACCGTCGGCAGTGAATCCTGAAAATACTGTACCAGCGTATTCCAACTGACAAAATTCACATTGTTCGACACAGTCTCCGTGATAGTCTCCGCGACGTCCTGCGTCTGGGTGGAAAGTGTGTAAATCACAGATAAGCTCATGGTGATCACCTCATACCCTCTGAGAAATCATGGTAATGATTCAGCGCAAAGAATGTATAAACAGGCCGCTGCGCAGCTTCGGCTCAAACCATGTGGACTTCGGGGGCATGAGAAGCCCGGCATCCGCCACCGCAAACAGTTCCTGAATCGATGTCGGATACATGGCAAACGCAGCCTTCGCATCCGCATGGCAACGGCGCTCCAGCTCATCCATTCCCCGGATCCCGCCGACAAAATCAATTCTGGCGTCAACCTTCGGGTCTTCAATCCCCAGCACCGGCGTCAGCAGCAGATCCTGCAAAAGTGAGACATCCAGCCCCTTCACGGGATCGCCCGGAATATCCTCCGGCCGAATGGCGCACAGATACCATCTCTCGTCCAGATACATGGTAAAAGTCCCCTTTCGGTTCGGTTTTCTCTCCGTGCCTTCCAGCAAAGAGACATCAAAAATCTTATTCATGGCATCAAGGAAGTCTTCCGAAGACAGGCCGTTCAAATCCCGCACCACGCGGTTATAATCCATGATGCGAAGCTCCTCATCCGGGAAGAGCACCGAGAGGAAGTAGTTAAACTCCTCTGTGCCGACATAATCCGGATGCTGCCCGCGGCGCTTCACACCCACCTTGACAGCGGAAGCCGCACGGTGATGTCCGTCCGCGATATAAATCTGTCCGATTCCGGCAAACGCCTCCTCGATCGCCTGAACATCTGCGCCCGCGTCGATGATCCACACCCGATGGCCGATCCCGTCCGGCGATGTAAAGTCATACTCCGGCAGGGACTCCTTCACACAATTTGCCACCGCATTCACCGCATCGTTGGAACGGTATGCCAGAAAGATCGGGCCGGTCTGCGCATCACAGATATCCACATGGCGGATGCGGTCCTGCTCCTTTTCCTCGCGGGTATTCTCGTGTTTTTTGATCACCCCATTCAGGTAATCATCGATGGCGGCGCAGGCCGCAATCCCGGTCTGCGTCCTCCCGTCCATGGTCAGCTCGTAGATATAATAACAGGGCTTCTCCTCTGTGATAAAATCCCCTGCTGCAACCATATCCCAGAGGATATCATGCGCCTTTTGGTACACCTCCGGCGCATACATATCCATCGAATCCTCAAACTGCGTCTCCGCGCGGTCTATCCGAAGAAAGGACTTCGGCTCGCGCAGAACCTCCGCCTTCGCCTCCTCGCGGTTGTACACATCATAGGGGAGCGCCGCAATGCGCGGCGCCTTCTCCCGGCACGGCCGGATCGCCGCAAACGGTTTGATATCTGCCATATCCGACTCCTTTATTTGATGACGCGCACCCGCAGCACACCCTCAATGTTCTTCAGCTTTTCCACGACCTCCGGCGTCACCGGGGTATCCAGATCCAGCAGGGAGTAGGCATACTCTCCGCGGCTCTTGTTCGTCATATCCGAGATGTTGATGCCCGCATCCCCGCACACCGCGGTATACTGGCTGATCGTATTCTTGACGTTTTTGTGGATCACCGCGATCCGCCCCGCGCTGGTGCACACGCCCATGCAGCAGTCCGGATAGTTGACGGAATGCGCGATATTGCCGGTCTGAATGTAATCAATGATCTCATTCACCGCCATGATCGCACAGTTGTCCTCGGACTCCTCCGTGGATGCCCCGAGATGCGGGATCACGAGACACCCCTTGGCTCCCGCTGTCGTCGGGTTCGGGAAATCGACCACATATCTGCGGATCTTCCCGGCCTCCAGAGCTTCCACCATCGCTTCCTCGTCCACCAGCGTATCACGGGCGAAATTCAGCACCACCGCGTTCTCCTTCATGGAAGCAATCGCCTCTCTGCTGATCATCCCTCTGGTGGAATCCATCAGCGGGACATGGATGGTGATGAAATCACAATTCTTATAGATATCCTCCGCGGAATACACATGCTGTACGCTGTTGGAGACATTCCATGCAGAATTCAGGGAGAGGTACGGATCGTAGCCCAGAACGTTCATCCCGAGGGCAACCGCCGCATTGGCAATCCGCACGCCGATCGCGCCGAGGCCGATCACGCCCAGCGTTTTCCCCATGATCTCGGTTCCGGCAAAAGCCTTTTTCGCCTTCTCTGCCGCCTTCGCAATTCCGGCATCGTCCTTATTTTCAATCACCCAGTCCATACCGCCCTTGATGTCACGGCAGGCCAGAAGCATACCAGCAATCACGAGCTCCTTCACGCCGTTGGCGTTGGCGCCGGGCGTGTTAAAGACGACAATGCCCTGCTGCGCACATTTATCCAGCGGAATATTGTTGACTCCGGCTCCTGCGCGGGCAACCGCCAGAAGGGAATCCGGAAGCTCAAGGTCATGCATGGCCGCGCTGCGGACCAGCGCCACCTCCGCCTCATTCAAATCATCTGTCTTCTCATAATTATCCGGCAGCAGCTCCAGTCCGCATGCCGCGATCGGATTTAAGCAGGTATATTTTACCATTTCAAGCACCCTCTTTTCTGTCATTTATATTCAGGCATTCTCTTTCTCAAACTTCTTCATGAACTCTACCAGCGCCTTTACGCCCTCGATCGGCATCGCGTTATAGATGGAAGCGCGCATACCGCCGACGGTACGATGACCCTTCAGGTTTTCCAGTCCGGCTGCCTTGGCCTCCTTTACAAACTTCGCCTCCAGATCCTTGTCGCCGATGATTAACGGCACATTCATCAGGGACCTGTCTTCCTTGCGGACAGTTCCCTTGAACATGGTGTTGTTGTCCAGATAATCATACAGGATCGCTGCCTTCTCCTCGTTGCGCTTCTGCATCGCCTCGAGGCCGCCCAGATTCTTGATCCACTTGAACACCTTGCCGCAGATATAAATCCCATAGCACGGCGGTGTATTGTACATGGATCCGTTGTCTGCCTGTACCTTCAGGTTTAACATGGACGGCACATACGCCGGCAGGTCATCTCGGAGCAGATCCTCGCGGATGATCACGATCTGCACGCCGGCCGGTCCGATGTTCTTCTGGACGCCGCCGTAAATCACGCCGTATTTCTCAACATCGATGGGGCCTGCAAGGAAGCAGGAGGACACATCCGCCACCAGCGTCTTGCCCTTGGTGTTGGGCAGCTCATGGTAGGTCGTCCCATAAATCGTGTTGTTCTGGCAGATGTAAACATAGTCCGCATCCTCGGAGATCGGCAGGTCGGAGCAATCCGGAATATAGGAAAACGTCTTATCCTCGGATGTCGCGATCTTGTTCGCCTTTCCGTATTTCTGCGCCTCTGCGTAGGCTTTCTTCGCCCACTGGCCGGTCACGATGTAATCCGCCACGCCGTTTTTCATCAGGTTCATCGGAATCGTCGCAAAATGGAGCGCCGCGCCACCCTGCAAAAACAGCACTTTGTAGTTGTCCGGGATTCCCATCAGATCCCGCAGATCTGCCTCTGCCTCATCGATGATCTCCTGAAACATGGCGGAGCGATGGCTCATCTCCATGACGGACATCCCGCATCCGCGGTAGTCAAGCATCTCCTCCTGTGCCTCTTTCAATACTTCCTCCGGCAAAACCGCCGGACCGGCTGAAAAGTTATATACTCTGCTCATTTTCATCCTCCTGTCCCATTCGTCATTTTATGGGCTGAATATAATTTATTGCAATAGCGCCAAGGTAAAACCACAGCGTCTTATTGTTCGTGTGCTTCCAGATCCTGCTTGTCAAACGCATCGCTGATCGGGGCTCCCGGAGCCACCATCGGCCAGACATTATCGAAGCTGCCGATCATACAGTCAATCACCACCGGGGTCTTTTCTGCGAGCGCCTCCGCAAAAGCGGCTGCGAACTCTTCCCTCGTGGAGACGCGAACACCCTTTGCCCCCATCCCCTCGGCAATCTTGACAAAATCCGCGCCGTCAGAGAAAACGGTGTTGGAAAAACGGCTCCCGTAGAACAGCTCCTGCCACTGGTGAACCATGCCGAGAACGCTGTTGTCAATCACGATCTGAATCAGCGGAAGCTGTTGGCGGACTGCCGTCATGATCTCGTTTAAGTTCATTCGGAAGCAGCCGTCCCCGGCGATATTGATCACCTGCGTATCCGGATGTGAGATCTGTGCGCCGATGGCGGCTCCCAGCCCGTATCCCATGGTGCCCAGCCCTCCGGAAGACAAGAAGCTCCGCGGATGTCTGTACCGGTAATACTGCGCAGCCCACATCTGGTGCTGCCCCACCTCGGTGACAATGATAGCCTCTCCGTGCGTCTGACGGTCAATCTCCTCCATGACGAAGGGACCGGTCAGTCCCGGCTCCGTGTAAACCATTGGATACCGGGTCCGAAGCTCCTCGATCCGTGTCATCCACTCACTGTGATCCTGTTTCTCCAGAAGTCCGTCCAGACGGATCAGAATCTCCCTGATATCGCCGACGATGCTGGCATCTGTCACAATATTTTTGTTGATCTCCGCCGGATCCGCATCAAACTGCAGAATCTTCGCATGCTGCGCGAAACGGCTGGCATCGCCGATGACACGGTCGCTGAAACGCGTGCCGATGGCGATCAGCAGGTCGCACTCGCTCACCCCGTAATTTGACACCTTCGTGCCGTGCATTCCCAGCATCCCGGTGTAATTCGGTTTGGTCTCATCGTAAGCGCCCGTTCCCATGAGGGAATTGCACACCGGCGCATCGACCTTTTCCACAAACCGCGCCATCTGCGCCGAGGCATCGGAAATCACCGCGCCGCCGCCCACAAATATGTAAGGCTTCTCCGACTGACGGATCATGCGAACCGCCGTCTCCAGGTCCGCCTCCGTGATCTGCTCTGTTGAGCGCGCAATCGGCGGAATGTGCTGGAAGGTGAAGTCCGCCTTCGCAGCCGTCACATCCTTTGGAATATCTACCAGCACCGGCCCCGGCCGCCCAGTTTGGGCGATGCGGAACGCGCGCCGGATCACATTGGCAAGGTCGTTGACATCCTTTACGATAAAATTATGCTTCGTGATCGGCAGGGTGATGCCGGTGATATCCACCTCCTGAAAGCTGTCCTTTCCAAGGAGGGAAACTCCGACATTGCATGTGACCGCCACGAGCGGCACCGAATCCATGTAAGCGGTGGCAATCCCCGTGACCAGATTGGTCGCCCCGGGTCCGCTGGTGGCAAAGCAAACGCCCACCTTCCCCGTGGAACGCGCATATCCGTCCGCCGCGTGGGAAGCCCCCTGCTCATGGGAGGTCAGCACATGGCGGATCTCATCACTGTGCTTATATAGCTCATCATAGACATTCAGAATCGCGCCGCCCGGATAACCGAACACGGTATCCACGCCCTGCTCCTTCAAGCATTCAATCACAATCTCTGATCCTGTCAGCTGCATAATGTCTGGTTCCTCTTTTCTATATATTCATGTTACTCATTTATCTTCAGAATCGCGCCGGTATTGGCGGAAGTCACCATCGCCTGATACCGTTTCAGGTAACCGGTGGTCACACGCGGCTCACGCGGCTGCCACTTTGCTCTCCGCGCCTCCATCTCCTCGTCAGAGATGAGAACATCCAGCGTGTTGGCCGGAATATCGATCCGAATGGTATCTCCGTCCTCGACAAATGCGATCGGTCCGCCCACGGCAGCCTCCGGGGAGACATGGCCGATGGCCGCTCCTCTGGATGCTCCGGAGAAACGTCCGTCCGTGATCAGTGCAACGGTGGAGCCGAGCCCCATGCCAACGATAGCGGAGGTCGGGTTCAGCATCTCGCGCATACCCGGGCCGCCCTTCGGACCCTCATAGCGGATGACGACCACATCACCCTCCACGATCTTGCCACCCTTGATCGCGGCGATCGCATCCTCCTCGCAGTCAAACACTTTTGCCGGTCCCTCGTGCACCATCATCTCGGGCGCAACCGCGGAGCGCTTTACTACCGCGGAATCCGGAGCCAGATTGCCCTTCAGCACGGCAATCCCGCCGGTCTTGCTGTACGGATTGTCAACCGGGCGGATAACTTCAGGATTTTTATTATAACTGCCCTTAATATTCTCCGCAATGGTTTTTCCCGTGACCGTCATGCAGTCCGTGTGGAGCAGGCCAAGCTTATCCAGCTCTGTCATCACGGCGGCAATCCCGCCTGCCTCATTCAGATCCTCCATATAAGTCGGGCCTGCCGGTGCAAGATGGCAGAGGTTCGGGGTTTTCTCGCTCATGGCGTTCGCAATGTCGAGATTGAGCTCAATGCCGGCCTCATGAGCAATCGCCGGGAGGTGCAGCATGGAGTTGGTGGAGCATCCGAGCGCCATATCCATCGTCAGCGCGTTCATAAACGCATTTTCCGTCATAATATCCAGCGGACGGATATTCTTCCTGTAGAGATCCATGACCGCCATGCCCGCATGCTTTGCGAGGCGGATCCGCGCGGAGTAGACCGCCGGGATCGTTCCGTTGCCCGGAAGACCCATTCCAAGGGACTCCGTCAGGCAGTTCATGGAGTTCGCGGTGTACATGCCGGAGCAGGAGCCGTAGGTCGGGCAGACATTCTCCTCAAAATTCGTCACATCCTCCTCCGTCATCAGACCGGCCTCATAGGAACCGACCGCCTCGAACATGGAGGAAAGGCTTCTCTTCTGCCCGTTTACATGTCCCGCCATCATCGGGCCGCCGCTGACAAATACCGTCGGTACATTGATTCTGGCCGCTGCCATCAGCAGGCCGGGGACATTTTTATCACAGTTCGGGATCATGACGAGGGCGTCAAACTGATGCGCCAGCGCCATGCACTCTGTGGAATCCGCGATCAGGTCGCGGGTAACCAGAGAATATTTCATGCCGATATGTCCCATGGCAATCCCATCGCATACCGCGATGGCCGGGAACATGATCGGGGTGCCGCCCGCCATGGCCACGCCCGTCTTGACGGCCTCGGCAATCTTATCCAGGTTCATATGCCCCGGAACAATCTCATTGTAGGAACAGACGATGCCGACCAGCGGCCGCTCCAGCTCCTCCTTCGTCAGGCCGAGGGCGTTGAATAATGAACGGTGCGGGGCCTGCTGCATTCCTTTTTTTGCGTTGTCACTTCTCATACGGATCTCCTTCCGGTTTTTATATTTATGTTTTGGCTGTGAAACTCATTAGATCCGCTCGCAAATGAGATCTCCCATCCGCTTCGTTCCAACCAACTCCACGGAGGATTTCTTTTCCTCCTCCTGCGGCATGATGTCGATGGTGCGGTATCCGTCCTTCAACACCCTGCGGACGGCGTTCTCAATGGCGTCTGCCTCCGCGTCAAGGTCGAAGGAATAGCGCAGCATCATGGCTGCGGAAAGGATCGTTGCGATCGGATTGGCAATGCCCTTCCCCGCGATGTCCGGTGCGGAACCGCCGCTCGGCTCGTAGAGACCGAACTTCGTGTCGTTTAAGCTGGCACTGGAGAGCATCCCGATCGATCCGGTAACCATGCTGGCCTCGTCGGAAAGAATGTCGCCGAACATATTCTCCGTCAGGATGACATCGAACTGCTTCGGATCCTTCACAAGCTGCATGGCACAGTTGTCAACCAGCATATGCTCGTAGGAAACCTCCGGAAAATCCGCCGCGACCTCCTCCACGATCTTCCGCCAGAGTCTGGAGGAATCCAGAACATTGGCCTTGTCCACACTGGTCACCTTTTTGCGGCGCTTCATCGCCACCTCAAAGCCCTTGACGGCGATCCTGCGAATCTCCTTTTCATTATAGGATAAGGTATCGGTGGCCGTCATCAGGCCGTCCACCTCCCCGGTGCTCCGCGCGCCGAAATACAGACCGCCGGTCAGCTCACGCATGATCAGCATATCGAAACCATCCCCGATAATATCGTCGCGCAGCGGGCAGGCCGCTCTCAGCTCATCGTAAAGATATGCCGGCCTCAGATTTGCGAAAAGATTCAGGGATTTGCGCAATTTCAGAAGTCCCGCCTCCGGCCGCAGGCTGGGCGGCAACTGATACCACGGGGATGTGCTGGTATTCCCCCCGATGGAGCCCATAAGAACCGCATCTGACTCCTGTGCCTGACGAATCGCCTCATCCGTCAGCGGAACCCCTGTGGCATCGATGGAACATCCGCCCATCAGAATATCCTCATAAACAAATGTATGGCCGTATTTCCCGCCGACACAGTCCAGAACCCTCCTCGCTTCCGCGACGATCTCCGGCCCGATGCCGTCCCCGGCTATCACACCAACCCGAAATTTCATGGCATTTTCCTCCCGTCAATTCTGTGAAAACGTCTCCCAACGTCTCAAAGTCAGACCTATTTCAATATGATAGTATAATTTCTCTTTGATTTCAAGAGTTAATTCCCGTGAATCCCATACAAAAGAAAATCCATAAAAATCCGAAAACATCTTGAATAATCATCCCGAATTGTGTAAAATGGGGAAAGTGTTGGGACGGGTCAGACACGGGCTGTCTCATTAGACGAAGACAGGAGGTTTTTCATATGTATGTTTTGACATCATCGAGCAGCGGTATGGGCGGCATTATCATCTGGGTAGTCATTCTGGTCGTATTCATGTTCTTTTTCATGATCCGTCCGCAGAGGAAGGAACAGGCCAGAAAGAATGATATGATGTACAAGATGGCAGTCGGCGAAACAGTATGAACGACAAGCGGGTTCTACGGGACACTGATCGATATTGACGATGACATCGTGATCGTTGAGTTCGGCAACAACAAAAACTGCCGCATTCCCATGCAGCGGTCCGCCATCGCTCAGGTCGAAAAAGCAGAAGACGCGATAGAGGGATAACATCCGGATCGAATCAGAGGCATCTGTCTGACAGATGCCCCTTTTTTATTCTTCTGTATATATTTTTTTCAGAAAATCCATCCGGGCGCCCATATTGACCAGCAACAGATCCGCGACGGTCACCGCCGCCATGGACTCCACCACCACCACCGCGCGCGGCACAATGACCGGGTCGTGCCGCCCGGCAATGCTGATCTCAACCGGCGTCCCGTCCCTTTTCACCGTCTGCTGCACATGTGCGACCGAGGGCGTCGGCTTGATGGCCACCCGGAACACAATCGGGTCGCCGTCGCTCATTCCGCCCAGAATCCCGCCCGCATGGTTGGTTTGTTTTGTGATCCTGCCCGTCCCGTCCGTGACAAACGCGTCGTTATTCTCCGACCCCTTTTTCTCCGCGGCGGAAAAACCGGAGCCGATCTCAACCCCCTTGACCGCCCCGATGGAAAAAACGGCCTTCGCGAGCGAGGCGTCCAGCTTGTCAAACACAGTCTCCCCGATTCCGGCGGGCATTCCTGTGATGACACACTCAACGACTCCTCCGGCCGAATCGCGGCCCTTCATGCACTCTTCCAGATAATGCTCCGCCTGCTCCGCCGCAACCGCATCCGGCATATAGAGAGGATTGTCTCCGATCTGATCCGCGTCAAACCGCTCCCCGGAAATCTCCACCGGACCGATGGAACGAGTATAGGTGAGGAACGAAATCCCCATCTCCTTCAGCATCTTCGCGGCGACGGCACCCGCCGCCACGCGGCCGATGGTCTCCCGCCCGGAGGAACGTCCGCCGCCGCGGTAATCGCGAAACCCGTACTTCGCGTCAAACGTATAGTCCGCATGCCCCGGACGATAATAGGAGGCAATCTCACTGTAATCCTTTGACCGTTGGTTTTCATTGGGAACCAGAAGCGAGATCGGCGTGCCGGTGGTCCGTCCTTCAAAGACACCGGAGAGAATCCGGACACAATCGCTCTCGCTGCGCGGCGTGGAGAAACGGGACTGTCCGGGTCTGCGCCGGTTCAGATAAGCCTGTATATCCTCCTCCGACAGCGGCAGCCCGGCGGGACAACCGTCCACAACAACGCCGACGCCCTCCCCGTGGGACTCTCCCCATGTGGTAATCTTGAAAATGGTGCCCAGAACCGAACCGGCCATGTGAATTCCTCCTCTTGCTTTTTCATCCTCAATCAGTTAGATTAGTAATTACGATTATATAGCAAATACAAAAAATCGTAAAGGGGAATCGGCGATGTACAGACTGTTAAAAAAAGACGGAAACGCGAAACGGGGCGAGCTGACCACGGTCCACGGGACGGTGCAGACGCCGGTATTCATGAATGTCGGAACGGCGGCGGCCATCAAGGGCGCAGTGTCAACGGAGGATCTGGAGGAGATCGGGACGCAGATTGAGCTCTCCAACACCTACCACCTCCATGTGCGGCCCGGCGACCGTCTGATCCATGATCTCGGCGGCCTTCACCGCTTTATGTCGTGGGATCGTCCGATTCTCACGGATTCCGGCGGATTTCAGGTTTTTTCCCTCGCCGGGCTGCGCAAGATCAAAGAGGAGGGCGTACAGTTCCACTCTCATATCGACGGCCGGAAAATTTTCATGGGACCGGAGGAGAGCATGCAGATCCAGTCAAACCTCGCCTCCACCATCGCCATGGCATTTGACGAATGCCCGCCCGCCAAAGCGGAGCGCAGCTATGTGCAGCCCTCCGTGGACCGGACCACCCGCTGGCTGGCGCGGTGCAAGGCGGAGATGACCCGCCTCAACTCCCTTGAGGATACGATCAATCCCCATCAGCTCCTCTTCGGCATCAATCAGGGCGCGGTCTACGATGATATCCGTATCAACCACGCAAAACAAATCCGCGAGATGGATCTGGACGGCTATGCTGTCGGCGGGCTGGCTGTCGGTGAAACA
This sequence comes from Clostridiales bacterium, assembly GCA_021203285.1. Taxonomy (GTDB): domain Bacteria; phylum Bacillota; class Clostridia; order Lachnospirales; family Lachnospiraceae; genus Eubacterium_I. The sequence continues at coordinate 12,235 of JAJQBM010000157.1, forward strand.
CACGAGGAAATGTACCACATTCTGGATGTGGCCGTTCCGTTTCTGCCGGAGGATAAGCCCACCTATCTGATGGGGGTCGGCACTCCGGCCAATATTCTGGAGGCCGTAGACCGGGGCGTGGACTTTTTTGACTGCGTCTATCCGAGCCGCAATGGGCGGCACGGTCACGTTTACACGAACTTCGGCAAATTAAACCTCTTTAACCAAAAATATGAGCGGGACACGCGCCCCATCGAGGAGGGCTGCCCCTGTCCCGCTTGCAGAAGGTACAGCCGCGCCTACATCCGCCATCTCCTGAAAGCCGGAGAGATGCTGGGCATGCGCCTGTGTGTCCTCCACAATCTGTATTTTTACAACACCATGATGCGTGAGATCCGCGATGCCATCGATGCGGGAATCTATCAGAGCTACAAATCGGAAAAGCTGTACCGGATGACACAGGGATAACCGCTCTCACTCCAAGCCGTGGATGGAGAGCGTTGTCCGGTCAAGGACAAGCTCCATGATATACTCCTCCCCGTTTTTGGAAAAGTGGATATCGGTACACCACTGATCGACCTGCACCGCATCGTCTTCGCTCTCATCGTCGAGGGCAGACGTTGACCCGGTGCTTCTTTTCGCGTCAAATCTCCACAGGGAATCACCTGTCCAAAGCGGAACTTCCTCCCCCGCCTCCCCGTCCGCGCTGTCCTCCGCCTCCTCCTGAGCGTCCGGCATCCAGTCGCTGACCGAGGCCCACGCCCACTCATAGGAGATTTCGGTACCGCCCAGAACCGCGGCGGTCTGAAGATACTCTACATAGCGGACAGCGAGATCATCCAGATAAGCCGAAGCCTCTCCGCCCGTTCGCTCGATCGTCTCAAACAGGTTGCTGCCCGCTGTCCGGTTTTTCAGATAACGGAAGGAAAGGATCCGACCGCTGTCGTCGTCCAGATAAATCCGCATCTGGTCTCCCGCCTCATTCTCCAGAAGAAAATCCCAGAGAAGAACCGACTTTTCCTCATAGACACAGAGCGTGATGGCATACTCTGTCTCGGAAAATCCGCTCACCTGAAACGGGTCGCCCGCTGTCTGAGGGAACAAAAGCTCCAGCTCCTCCCACAGCCGCGCCGTCGCGCTCTCATATTCCATATTCTGGGCAGATTCGAGGTCCACCGAGGAGGACGCGCGGTCTATCACCAGAAATTTCTCATTCAATGTCAGATCTGAGCTCATCTGCAGCTGCGTTGACTCCGTCCGGACAATCTCAACCTTTCCGTTGATCTGGTGATCCTGAACGGCGTTTACCGTATAGGGCAGCAGATATCCGGTGGCCAGAACGGCAGCTAATAGGATATACCCTCCCACCTGCTTCCACTTTCTCATTCGGGCACACCCCCTCTCAGCCGGACAGTCACCCGCGTCCCCCGCGGACGGCGCGGCTCAAAGTCAATCGTCCCCTCATGCGCCCGGACAATCTCCAGACAGAGCGCCAGTCCCAGCCCGACCCCGCCCTGCGCGCGGGAACGGGATTTGTCCACACGGTAAAACGCGTTCGTGATCCTGCCCACCTCTTCCGGCGGAATCCCGCATCCTTCATCGTCCACTAGAAACCGGCAGCCGTCCTTTATCATGGAGGAGGACACCCGGATCGTCCCGCCATCCATCATGGACTTTCCTGCATTGTCAATCAAATTGATCAAAAGAGAGGTTGTCAGGGACGGTTCCAGCAGGCAGAATCCATCCTCGCAATCCAGCTCCAGCACAATCCCTTTTTCCTCCAACACCGGCCGGATCAGGTCCGCGACATCCCGGACCAGCTTCGCCGGCTGTGTCGGCGTCATGGCAAGCTCACCCTTTTTGGTGAAAAGCAGCTCGAGGATTCGCAGCGACAGCTTTTCCAGACGCTTTCCCTCAGAAAAAATATAGTTTGCGGCTTCCCGCCGCTGTGCGTCCGGCAAATCCCGGCTGCGAAGCAGATCCGCATAACCGATGATGGCAGTCATGGGCGTCTTCAGCTCGTGGGCGAAATCCCCCATAAAGATCTCCTGCCGCTCCATGGCGTCCTTCAGCTCCCCGATCTGCTGCTGAAGCCGATCCGTCATCTGGTTGAAATCCTCCGAGAGCAGGCCGATCTCGTCGCCGCTTTTGACCTGTGCCCGCACCGACAGATCCCCTCCGGATATCTTCCGCGCTGTCTTTGCGAGTTGCGCGGGGGGGTTTGCAAAAAACCATGACATCAGCCATGAAAGTCCGAATCCCGCCAGAATAATAATCCAAAATACATAGCGGTAAAGCTTCTGTTGTTCCGATCTGGATTCATAAATAGAAGTGATATCATACAGGCTGTCAAGACAGAGAATCTTTTCACCGGCCTCGAGAGCGCCGCTCACCTGCAGATAATAGCCGTCCTCCTCCTGAAAAATCAGGAGCTGATACCGGCCGACACTCTCCGTGCTGACCGAGTCATCCATATAGGAAGCCAGAGAGCTGCTTTCGTAATAGACATTGCCGTCCACGCTCAGACGAAGCGCGGACCAGCTTCCGCCGCCGTTTTCCTCCAACTGCTCCAGCGCGTCAACCACATCGCCGTAATAGGTCTGCGTGCTGACACTGTTTACCACCGCCAGCATGTTGAGGATAGTCTGGTAGGAATCTGTGGCCGCGGACTTTTCCTGCCGTAAGTCCGCGTCAAAGGACATCGCGATCAGGATACTTCCCCCGATGCCGAAGGCGAGGGAGAGAAAAACCACCATGCAGATTGCAATCTTCGTGCGGAATTTCATCCTGCGTCTCCTTCCCTAGGGTTCCAGTTTGTAGCCTACCTTGTGGACGGAGCGGATCTGATCCTGCAGACCGCATTTTTTCCGGAGCCGCTGCACATGCAGGTCGATCGTCCGGCTGTCCCCGGTGTATTCGCCGCCCCAAACGCGCTCATAAATCGTCTCCCGATACATGGCGACGCCGACATTCTGCGCCAGAAGCGCAAGGATATCAAACTCTTTTTTCGTCAGAATAATCTCCTGACCGTTTTTCCTGACGGTACGGGAGCGCAGATCGATCGTGACATCCCCCGCCGTGAGCAGGCTGCCAAGCTTTTTATTGCGGCGCAGAACCGCCTCCACCCGGGCAAGGAGCTCCACGATCTCAAACGGCTTCACAATATAGTCATCCGCGCCGAGGCGAAGCCCCCGCACCTTGTCCGGCGTGGAATTTTTGGCTGTAATGAAAATCACTGGAATCTCCAGCGGACGGATATACTCCATCAGCTCAAATCCGTCCACGCCGGGCAGCATCACGTCCAGCAAAATCAGGCCAAAGGAGTGATCCTGCTCCAGCAGATCCGCCGCCTGCACGCCGTCATAGACGCAGCGGCATAAGTAGCCGGAGGCAGACAGCGACAGCTTCAGGAGATCCGCAATCGATTTTTCATCTTCAACGATCAATATCTGTATCATAACTTTCCTCTGAATCTTATCCCTCAACAGGATTAGGAAATTTTGTGGATAAAAATGCTGTTCGGCTGGCCGATAGATACCGGCTTTGACGACATCAGGAAATATCCCTCCTCGTAATTCATCTTGTAGACCATCATCTCATTTGTATTGTGGGACAGTACAACAAAATGCTCATTATCCGGCAGCACCACCAGAGACTTCGGATAGTCCCCGCCGCAATATCCGCTGCAGATCTGTTCCAACAGGCCGGTCTGCGGGTCCACGGCAAAGACTGCAATCGTATTGACGCCCGCGTTGCTGACAAAGAGATATCTGCCGTCTGGGGAAAACTCTATGCCGCTGGCCGCCGCCCGCAGATCCTTTCCCTCGCTGACCGTGGATATTTTCTGGATGCACTCATAATCCACCGCGCCGCTCTGTACCGAGTCCGGCACAGCGTGGCAGACACAAATGCGGTTGCTCATCCCGCCGAGAATGTAGATGTACTCTCCTTGACGGTACATGCGCAGCATCCGCGGCCCGCTGTCCAGCTCACAGCGAATGATATCTCTCAGACGCAGCTTTCCGGTTTTGCCGTCCACATCGTATACCTTGACCTGATCCAGACCGCTGTCCACGGCAAACAGACCCTTGTCATCCTGCGTCATCTTCACGCAGGTCACATGCGGCATGGCGCTGCGGTCCGTGATATTGAGTCCGATCCCCTCATGGAAAACGCCGTCCGCCACCTCGCCGAGGTATCCGTCCTCGCCCAGAGGCATCACGGACACCCGCGCATCGTGATATCCCGCAACAAATAAAAAGCGATCCTCCAGATCCGTCTCCAGATAACACCCGCGCATGCCGCCGGTCCACTGGCTGTTTAAAAACTCAAGGTCGCCGTCCTCCAGAATCTGGTACGCGTTCACACCCCGGTCGGTTACGGCATACAAAAACTGCCCGTTGTTGGAAACCAGAACATCCGACGGGTTCTCCACCGGCACCACCTTCCGCTCCTTCAGTGTCCATGTATCCGTGTCAATGTCAAAAATATAGATGCCCTCGCTCTTCCCGTGAGTGTAGGTTCCGACATAGGCTACGTAGCGGTCTTTCGTCATGGCTCAGGTCCTCTCTTTCCTGCGCAGGACATCAAACTCCTCCATGGGATGTCCCAGATCGATGAACAATGTTTGCTTCGGGTGCGGCGCGGACTCCATATCGGCCCCGTCCTCCCCGGCAATGCGGTTTACCCGCACCTCTATAT
>JAJQBM010000110.1:0-14055 GCA_021203285.1 Clostridiales bacterium
CACGCACTCATCCTTTTTTCTATCACACTGTTCGCGGGATTCTGACTTGGCGCGGTTCATGAGATCACGCTGGAACCCATCGCGGCGGCGGAGGCGGAGGCTCAGCAGGAGGCATATGAGACGGTTTTCGAGGATGCAGACTCCTTTGTGGAGCTCCCCGGCTTCAGCGCGGAGGACGCGGCAGCGGTTCTCGCGGAGAACGGATACGAGGAGGACAGCATTGAGAGCTGCGTGCAGGCAGTGGACGCGGACGGCAATCTTCTGGGATATGTGATCAACGCGACAGACCCCAACAGCTACGGCGGAGATGTCACCCTCTCGCTTGGTGTGCGGTTGGACGGCACGGTGAACGGCTATTCCCTCACGGAGATCAACGATACCGCCGGCCTCGGCATGAAGGCGAAGGAAGAGGCCTTTTATTCACAGTTTGAGGATAAGCAGGTGGAAGCGTTTGTCGTGACGAAGACAGGAGCGACTAGCGACGAGGAGATCGACGCCATCAGCGGCGCGACCATCTCATCCACAGCCGTAACCAACGCGGTGAACGCGGGCTTGTGCTATTACAGATATCTGATGGATCTGACAGGAGGTGAACTTCTCAGTGAATAAATGTATCGAACGTTTACATAATGGAATTATCAAGGAGAATCCTACCTTTGTACTGCTGCTTGGTATGTGTCCGACACTGGCTGTCACCACATCTGCCATGAACGGCGTCGGTATGGGTCTTTCCACGACACTGGTACTTGTTTTTTCAAACCTGATTATCTCGCTGCTGCGTAAGATCATACCGGACAAAGTGCGAGTTCCGGCTTTTATCGTGGTTGTGGCGTCATTGGTTACGATCGTGCAGTTCCTGCTGCAGGGTTATCTGCCGGACTTGTATGATTCCCTCGGCATTTACATTCCCCTGATCGTGGTAAACTGCATTATCCTCGGCCGTGCGGAGAGTTATGCTTCCAAAACGGACCGATCCCGTCGGTCTTTGACGGAATCGGCATGGGTCTCGGATTTACGCTGGGCCTCACCTGCATCGGTATTGTCCGTGAGATCCTCGGCGCAGGCCAGATTTTCGGCGTGCAGGTGCTTCCGCTGGCGGATTCCGCCGCGGGTACGGCCGGTTACACGCCGGTCACGATCTTTGTTCTGGCTCCGGGCGCATTCTTCGTTCTGGCATTCCTGATTGCGGTTCAGAATGCCTACAAGAACGCACGGCGCAAAAAGGGTCTCAATGTAAAAGAGGCGGCCGGATGTCTCGGCGTAGACTGCGATTCCAGCGCAGAGGGTGTCTGCCCTGTCCCTGAGAAAAAAGAGGCGGCGCTGGCTGCTTCGGCTGAGAAGAAAGAAGAACAGGAGGCAGATAAATAATGAAAGAAGTTATTTTAATTGCGATCGGATCTGCGATTGTAAATAACGTAGTGCTGAGTCAGTTCCTCGGCTTGTGTCCGTTCTTCGGCGTCTCAAAAAAGGTCAGCACGGCGGCGGGAATGGGCGCCGCGGTTATCTTTGTCATCACGATCGCGTCCTTTGTGACAAGTGTTTTGGACACGTTTGTATTACAGAAATTTGATCTGGTCTATTTGCGGACCATTGTATTCATTCTGGTTATCGCCGCGCTGGTTCAGTTCGTGGAGATGTTCCTGAAGAAATCCATGCCGCCCCTGTACAATGCGCTGGGCGTGTATCTGCCCCTGATCACGACCAACTGCGCGGTGCTCGGTGTTGCGCTGAACAATGTGCAGTATGGTTACGGCATCGGCATTGCCACGGTCAACGGTTTTGCCACGGCGGTCGGCTTTACGCTGGCGATCGTCATCATGGCCGGTATCCGCGAGAGTATTGAGTACAATGATTTCCCGGAGGCTCTGAAGGGGTCTGCCATCGTGCTGGTTACTGCCGGTCTTATGGCAATCGCGTTCATGGGCTTTTCCGGCGTGATTTAAGGAGGTATACAGATGGATGTTCAGGCTATTATAATCGCCACCGTTGTGGTCGGCGTAGTTGGTATTGTCATCGGTATCGTTCTCGGAATCGCCGGTGAGAAGTTTAAAGTAGAGGTGGATCCCAACGAGGAGGCGATCCTCGGCGTCCTGCCCGGTAACAACTGCGGCGGCTGCGGGTATGCAGGATGTTCCGGCCTTGCGGCTGCGATTGCAAAGGGCGAGGCGGAGGTCGGCGCCTGCCCGGTGGGCGGAGCGCCGGTTGCCGCACAGATCGGTGCCGTCATGGGTCAGGAGGTCGGTGAGGCGGTCCGGAATGTCGCTTTTGTAAAATGTGCCGGTACCTGCGAGCAGGCGGGTACAGATTACAACTATATCGGGGAGCAGACCTGCTCGATGGTGAAGTTTATCTCCAACGGAGGCCCTAAGTCCTGCAACTACGGCTGCATGGGCTTCGGCGACTGCGTTGCGGCCTGCCCGTTTGACGCGATCCATATCGTGAACGGCATCGCCGTGGTGGACAAGGATGAATGTAAAGCCTGCGGCAAGTGTATTGAAGCCTGCCCGCAGAACCTGATCGAGCTGGTCCCTTACGATGCGAAACACATGGTGCAGTGCAGTTCCAGAGATATGGGCAAGAATGTGATGAAAGCCTGCAAGGTGGGCTGTATTGGCTGCAAGATGTGCATGAAGGTCTGTGAGGCAGACGCGATCACGGTTGAGAACAATATCGCCCACATCGATCAGGAGAAGTGCACGGGCTGCGGCAAGTGCGCGGAGAAGTGTCCGAAGAAGATCATTCGCTAATGGTCGGCGTGCGCCAGTATAAGCATAGGATGCTATGTGCTGAAAATGGTATCTTGTTTTGTGGGATATGAAAGACAGCGGCTGCGATACAGGTATTGATCTGTATTGCGGCCGCTAATACTCGTTGCAACGAGAGGAAACGAGGATATTTCTTATGCAGACAAATGATTATTTCAAATACAAAAAGAGGATTGTGGTAAAGATCGGGTCGTCATCCCTCCAGCATCCGCAGACGGGGGACCTGAATTATTATAAGATCGAGAAGCTGGTGCGGGAGCTCTGTGACATCCGCAACCGCGGCATCGACGTGTGCCTGGTCAGCTCCGGCGCGATCGCAGTGGGGCGAAAGGCGCTCGGTCTTACCGACCGGCCGCAGGATACCGCGACGAAACAGGCCTGTGCGGCGGTGGGACAGGCGCGTTTGATGATGACCTATCAGAAGCTCTTTTCGGAGTACCACCAGACGGCGGCGCAGATCCTGATGACGAAGGGAACGATTTTTAATCCGGTATCCCGCGAGAATGCCCACAACACGTTTCGCCAGCTCTTTGAGCTGGGAGTCATTCCGATCGTGAATGAGAATGACACCGTCTCCACCTACGAGATGCAGTTCGGCGACAATGACACTCTGTCCGGTCTGGTCACCTCTCTGCTGGAGGCGGATCTGCTGATCATGCTCTCTGATATCGACGGTCTTTACACCGATGACCCCAGAGAGAATCCGAATGCGAAGCTGATCGAGGAGGTTACAGAGCTGGACGGGCATATCGACCGCATGGCGAAGGAGACGACCGGCAGCGATGTCGGCACCGGCGGGACGGCCACCAAGCTGACCGCGGCAAGGATTGCGACGGCCTCCGGTGCGGACATGATTATCGTCAACGGGCAGGATGTCGGGATTCTCCATGAGATCATGGAGGGAAGCTTCCGCGGAACGCTTTTTCGGGCGCAGAAAAACACCGAGTTCGATATCCAGAGCTTTCTGGGAAATCATTAGGAAAGAAAGTCAGGGAATCTCATGACAGACGAAAAGGTGGCTCGTATCAACGAGCTGTATCATAAATCAAAAGAGCAGGGGCTCACAAAGGCAGAGCAGGAAGAGCAGAAAGCGCTCCGCGCGGAGTATGTCGCCTCGTTTCGCCGGAATCTGAAAGTACAGTTGGATAACATTGACATGCAGAATCCGGACGGTACGATTGAGAATCTGGGTGAGAAGCATCGAAAAATGCACAAATGATGACAAGGAAAAGATCAGCGAGACAGGGCTCTAAGCACTGCCTCCGGCGAGGCATCCTCCGCTTCCAGAAAATAGAGCGGCTCGCGCAGAGAATTCAGATTGTGCGCGTCGGAGCTGCTGATCATACGGCAGTTTTCCAGATATGGATGCGCTGCCTTTAAATCCGGCCAGTCGGCCGGATTTTTTACTTCCACGCAGGAAAACCGGCTGCCCGGAGGGATAAAACCAAGATTCCCGAGAAGACTGGTCGTGGATTTGTTGATGTGTGCCGGAACCATGACGCCGTGGTGCTGCTGCACCAGATCAAACACCGCATCCAACGGGATTGCAGTGGCGGAGATCAGAAGCTTTTCCTCTTTTCCGCAGATCTGATCGTCTGTATCATAGATGATCTGGTTCCCGAAAAAGGACGGTGTGTTTGGGATGCCCGGAAGCTGTGTGCAGACATACGCGTCAAAGGCCATGGCGTCCGCCAGCGTCGCAAAGTAGCACAGCACATGCACCTCCTCGGCGGTCGTCAGCTCCATCCCGAATAAGATGTTCATCCCGTATTCCTTTGCCGCCGCCGCGAAAGCGGGGCAATTTTTGCAGGAAGAATGATCGGTCAGAGCGATGAGATCCAGACCGATCACCTTTGCCATGCCAACGATGTTTGCCGGAGTCATGTCATCGTCCCCGCAGGGGGAGAGGCAGGAGTGGATATGCAGATCGTAGGAGAGCTTAACCATGGATCTGGTTGTAAACCTCCAGCGCCATGTCGAAGATCGGGCGATCCGTCCGAAGGAGCGTGAGATCTTGGGATACCGCTTTGAGCTTCATGTTGTCGTCGGCGTTTGCGCTGCAGCAGAGGATGATGCAGGCACAGTCCGCCAGCGAGGCGACAGCCAGCGTGTTCATATTTGCCATCACGGTGCACCATGCGCAGCCGGCCGGTGTGTTTCCCATCGCGACACTTAAAAGGTCGCAGCAGTAGGGCTCTGTGATCACGGCATCCGCATCTCCGGTGTGGATGACCTCCAATCCGCAGTCTTTTATCAGTTCATTCACTGCCATAGTGGATACTCCTTTTCGATGATTTTCAGGGTAATCTTACAACACTTCCCCTGTCGTGTAAATAAAAATCACTCCGAAACTCAGGTGATCTCTCTCGTAAGGAAAATGCAGTCTCCGATGGAGGCGTCGCGCGTGTTCATCACGATGTCGCTGGCGAGCGCCTTGCAGGTGGGCGCGCCGCAGCATCCGCAGTCCAGGCCGGGCAGCGTTTCCAGCAGGGCCTCGACCTTCTCCATATTTCCCATACTCTCGAAGATATTCTCGCCGAGGCTGTAGACCGGCTCGTAAGTGATCGGCTCCGACCATCCGAAGTCTTCCGGCGTGTGGCCGCCGAGGTCGGTCTCCTCTGTCCGTGTAGGCGGCTCACCCTGATTGATCCGCTTCGTCTTGGAGCGTGCCAGATAGGCGTTCTCCACATTCAGGACACCGCCGACACATCTGGCGCTGCAGGAGTTCAGCTCCACGAAGCGCAGGCCGCCCTCGAACTTCTCGTCCTCCAAATCCTCTAGCACATGGATGACATTTTCAATGCCGTCCGCCGCCAGATACTCGTTGGAGCAGATGCCGGCAGCCTCGCCGCCGCTGACGGACCATCCTTTTCCGAGACGGCCGGAGGTGGTCACGGTCTGAATGTTTTTCTCCGCCTCCTTCATGTGGGAGAGGAGGACGGGGTAAAAGTCCTTGATGCCGATCACGCGGTCCACATTGCTCTTTTTCAGTCCAAGAGGAGCCCGCGTGAACGCGACCTTTGAGGGGCAGGGCGAGAGGAAGACGATGCCGATCGCATCCTCCGGCAGGCCGGTTCGTTCAACGGCCCGCTCCCTCGCAAGCTGTGCCGCCACTTCCATCAGCGGCAGGATCGGCAGCATATGGTCGATCAGATTCGGAAAGCGGACCCGGATCAGGCGCTCGATGGTGGGGCAGGCCGTGCTGATCAGCGGCCACTGGTCCGGATGCGCCGCTATGTACTCCCGCGTGGCGGCGGAGACGATCTCCGCGCCGGTGCTGACCTCGAAAACATCGTCGAAGCCGGACAGCAGGAGCGCGGTCAGGATGATATTCACATCCGTCAGGTGATTAAACTGGCTGTAGAGCGCGGGCGCCGGCAGAGCGACCAGGTAGGAGAAATCCCCACGGAACTCCTCGAACTGATCCCGCCTGCACCGCTTTGCATGGTGCGGGCACTGGCGGCAGCACTCGCCGCAGTCGATGCAGTATTCCGGGATGATGGAGGACTTCCCGCCCCGGATGCGGATGGCCTGTGTGGGACACCGCTTCAGGCAGGAATAGCAGCCGATGCACCGCTCCTCGTGTAAATATACAGAATGGTAAAATTTGTCCATTATCATGCCTCGTCAAAAACGGATCTGCATGGTGACGGTGGTGCCGACCCCGAGCTCCGTGTCAATGTGGATCTCGTCGGAGGAGCGATTCATATTCGGAAGCCCCATGCCCGCGCCGAAACCGAGAGAATTTACTTCATTATTCGCGGTGGAAAACCCCTCCTGCATCGCCTGTTCGATGTCCGGGATCCGGGTCCCACATCCTTTAACACCATAACGATCCGGTCCGGAAAAATGTCTACGTCGATGACGCCGCCGTTTGCGTGGATGGCCATATTGATCTCACCCTCATAGATGGCGATGGCGCAGCGGCGGATGATGTCCGGCGGAAGGTTCATCTGTTTTAACTTCTGTTTCAGCTTGCTGCTGGCCTCCCCGGCACGTGTGAAGTCGGTGCTATCGACCTGATACCGGTAATGGATGCTGCTCATGTTAGTATCCCCTTTCCTGATAGAATCTGCCGCAGGCGTCGTACATGCGCAGGTCGGAGCGAAGGAGATAAATGCCGCAGTCCTCGGCCATGCGGATCATCTCTTCCGTGGGCGTCTTCCCGCGGATGAACGCGATGCAGATGATATCCATCATCTCCGCCGTGCGGATCACCTGAGGGTTTGTGAGCCCGGTCAGTAAAAGGGCGTCTTTTTTTATAAAGGCAAAGACGTCGCTCATCATATCCGTACCGCAGATCGTCTCGATCTCCCGGTTTAAATCGGTGGGTGAAGTCAGCACTTCGGCGTCCAGTAATTCTACAACTTTCCCGATGGTCATATCTGAAAATCCTCCCGTAAATCATGCCGTTTTTGTATCGGAATATAAGTATTTGTAATGAATATAGCACAGAGATTGGGCAGATTCAACAAAAATCACAAATAACAGATGGAATCACGTCGGGTTGTTTCACATATTAGACAAAACTAACCAAGAAGCTGATAAAAAAATAAAACAGCAGGGCGGCGCGGTGTTGATATTTATTCAATCTGATGATATCATGAAACAAGATAGCTCCGGCCTTTCGTGCGGGGCCGATCGACTAAGTATAGGAGGTATTATTTTGGAAAATGCAAGCCGTGTCCCGTTCAATGGGACCAAAGAGCAGAAAGCACAGCTTCTGGAAGTGATCGCGCAGCTTAAGGACACGAAGGGCTGCCTGATGCCGATCATGCAGAAGGCGCAGGATATCTACGGATATCTGCCCTACGAGGTGCAGAAGCTGATCTCCGACGAGCTGGAAGTGCCGTTGGAGAAGATTTACGGGGTAGCGACATTTTACTCTATGTTCAACCTGTACCCGAAGGGGAAGTACAGGATCTCAGTCTGTCTCGGGACTGCCTGCTATGTCAAGGGCTCCGGCGAGATTTATGAGAAGCTGCAGGAGAAGCTCGGCATCGAGGGCGGACAGTGTACGCCGGATGGAAAGTTTTCTCTGGACGCATGTCGTTGTGTCGGCGCCTGTGGCCTAGCTCCGGTCATGATGATCAATGATGAAGTCTATGGACGGCTGACACCGGACGATATCGACGGCATCCTCGCGAAGTACGACTGATGCTGCCTGAGATTTCGTTAAATATTCTGGATATTGCACAGAATTCCATCGCCGCGGAGGCGTCGCTGATCACGATTACAGTGGATGAGGCCACGGAGGGGCATCTGCTGAGGACGGAGATCGCGGATGACGGAAAGGGAATGTCGGAGGAGACGCTGGTCTCCGTGGTGGACCCCTTTTTCACCACGAGAAAGACCCGGAATGTGGGTCTGGGCATCCCGTTTCTGAAGCAGGAGGCGGAGAGCACCGGGGGCGTATTCCACATGGAGTCGGAGCCGGGGAAGGGCACAGTGGTCACGGCGATTTTCTGCACGGACCACATCGACTGTATGCCGCTGGGGGATGTGAATGCGACAATACATGCGCTGATTACGATGAACCCGCAGATTGATTTCTGCTACCGGCGCATCGTAAACGACCGGTCCTTTGGGCTGGACACCCGTGAGATGTGGCAGATTTTGGGAGATATACCTTTTGACACACCGGATGTCTCTCTTTTTCTGAAGGAATATCTGGAATCAAACGAAGCGGAACTTGAACATGACAGACCAACGAAGGTGGAGGAGTAAATATGAAGTCTTTGGAAGAGTTAAAAGCAATCAGAGAGCGGATGCAGGGTCAGATCGGCCTGCGCTCCCGTGACGAGGAGGATACCCGCGTGGTGGTCGGCATGGCGACCTGCGGCATTGCCAGCGGCGCGCGCCCGGTTTTAAACCGTCTGGATGTGTTAGTCTGCGGTGGAACCGACTGTACTTACTCAGGGAGCGGACAGGTCATCCAGGCATTGATCGAGGAGATCTGGCAGAATCATCTGGAGAAGGAGATTGCTGTCGTTCAGACCGGATGTCACGGTCTCTGTGCCGAGGGCCCGGTGATGGTCGTATATCCTGACGCTGTTTTTTATACGCACGTTCAGGTGGAGGATGTCAGGGAGATCGTTCATGAGCACCTGCTGAAGGGCAGAGTGGTGGATCGTCTGGTTTACCGTGAGGCACAGATTGATAACGGAGTCGCATCGCTGAATGATACGGCTTTCTATAAAAAGCAGCACCGCATCGCGCTGCGCAACTGCGGCGTGATCAATCCGGAGGATATCGACGAGTACATCAGCACCGGCGGATATGAGGCGCTGGGCAAGGTTCTGATGCAGATGACGCCGGATGAGGTTATTCAGGAGATCTTAGATAGCGGTCTTCGGGGGCGCGGCGGCGCGGGATTCCCGACCGGCCTGAAGTGGAAGTTCGCCTCCGGAAACCGCGGAAACGTACAGAAGTATGTCTGCTGCAACGCGGATGAGGGCGATCCCGGCGCGTTCATGGACCGCTCCGTTCTGGAGGGCGATCCCCATGTCGTGCTGGAGGCCATGGCCATCGCCGGATATGCGATCGGTTCGGATCAGGGTTACATCTATGTCCGTGCCGAGTATCCGATCGCTGTGGAGAGACTGAACATCGCGATCAGCCAGGCCAGAGAGTACGGCTTGCTGGGCAAGGATATTTTCGGAACCGGATTTAATTTTGACATTGAGCTTCGCCTCGGCGCGGGCGCATTCGTCTGCGGTGAGGAGACGGCGCTGATGACTTCGATCGAGGGCAACCGCGGCGAGCCGCGTCCGAGACCGCCGTTCCCGGCGGTGAAGGGACTGTTTGCCAGCCCGACGATCTTAAACAACGTGGAGACCTGGGCAAACATTCCGCAGATCATCAATTACGGCGCGGACTGGTTCGCGTCGATGGGTACGGAGAAGTCAAAGGGGACGAAGGTTTTCACCCTCGGCGGCAAGATCAACAACACCGGACTGGTGGAGATTCCGATGGGTACTACGCTCCGCACGGTCATCGAGGAGATCGGCGGCGGCATCCCCAACGGGAAAAAATTCAAGGCGGCGCAGACCGGCGGCCCTTCCGGCGGATGTATCCCGGCGGAGCATTTCGACATTCCGATCGACTATGACAATCTGATCAGCATCGGCTCCATGATGGGCTCCGGCGGACTGATCGTCATGGACGAGGACACCTGCATGGTGGATATCGCGAAGTTTTTCCTTCAGTTTACGGTGGATGAGTCCTGCGGCAAGTGCACGCCGTGCCGTGTCGGCACGAAGCGTCTGTTAGAGCTGCTGGAGAAGATCACGGACGGCAGAGGCACGGTGGAGGACATCGACAAGATGGAGGAGCTGTGCTACTACATCAAGGAGAACGCACAGTGCGGCCTGGGACAGACGGCGCCGAACCCGGTGCTCTCTACCCTGCGCTATTTCCGGGATGAGTATATGGAGCACGTGGTCAACAAGCGATGTCCTGCCGGCGTGTGCAAGAAGCTGCTTGTGTACAAGATTGATCCGATCAAGTGCAAGGGCTGCACGCTCTGTCAGAGGAACTGCCCGGCGGGCGCCATCACCGGCGAGATGAAACAGCCGCACGATATCGACAAGGATAAGTGTATCAAGTGTGGAACCTGTATTGAGAAGTGCCGCTTCGGCGCGATCTACAAAGAGTGATGGAGGTGTCAGGCATGGAATATGTGAAAGTTAAAATAAACGGCGTAGAGGTTTCCGCACCGGCAGGCTCTACGATACTGGAAGCGGCGCGTCTGGCAAATATTGAGATTCCGACCCTTTGTTACCTGAAAGGAATCAATGAGATCGGCGCATGCCGCATGTGCGTGGTCGAGGTTAAGGGTGCGAAGACGCTTGTGACTGCGTGTGTGTACCCGGTGAATGACGGGATGGAGGTGTGGGCCAACACGCCGAAGGTGATTTCTTCCCGGAGGAAGACGCTGGAGCTGATTCTTTCCGATCATGACCGGAAGTGTCTCTCCTGTGTCCGCAGCGGCCGCTGTGAGCTGCAGCAGCTCTGCCACGCCTACAAGGTTGACGACGAGGACTACTATGACGGCGAGCGCAATGAATACGAGCTGGATTATTCCGCTGCACATATGGTGCGGGACAACAACAAATGTATCCTCTGCCGCAGATGCAGTGCCGTCTGTGAGAAGGTACAGGGCATCGGCGTCATCGGCGCGAATGAGAGAGGATTTAAGACATTTATCGGCTCCGCCTTTGACATGGGCCTCGGCGAGACGAGCTGCGTCTCCTGCGGACAGTGTATCGCGGCATGTCCGGTGGGCGCGATCTATGAGAAGGATAACACGGCGGATGTCTTCGCCGCGATCGCAGATCCGGAGAAGTTTGTCGTCGTGCAGACCGCACCGGCGGTACGCGCGGGTCTGGGAGAGGCCTTCGGATATCCGATCGGTACGGACGTGGAGGGCAAGCTGGCGGCGGCGCTGCGGCGGCTCGGCTTCGACAAGGTCTTTGACACGAATTTCTCCGCTGACCTTACGATTATGGAGGAGGCCACGGAGTTTATCGACCGGGTACAGAACGGCGGAAAGCTGCCGATGATTACCTCCTGTTCCCCCGGATGGATCAAGTACTGCGAGCATTACTTCCCGGATATGACGGAGAATCTTTCCTCCTGCAAATCCCCGCAGCAGATGTTCGGTGCGATTGCAAAGTCCTATTATGCGGAGAAGATGGGAATCAATAAGGAAAACATGGTGGTGGTCAGCGTCATGCCCTGCACGGCGAAAAAGTTTGAGATCGGCAGGGACGACCAGGCGGCCAACGGCGTGCCGGATGTGGATATCGCGATCACGACCCGCGAGCTCGGACGGATGATCGAGCGTGCCGGCATTGTGTTTGATTCTCTCCCGGATGAGGAGTTTGACATGCCTCTGGGTCTGGGCACCGGTGCGGCGGTTATCTTCGGCGCGACCGGCGGCGTGATGGAGGCGGCGCTGCGCACCGCAGTTGAGAAGCTGACGGGCGAGGAGCTGGCCAGCCTTGATTTCACGGATGTCCGCGGAACCGAAGGCATCAAGGAGGCAAGCTACAATGTCGCGGGCATGGATGTGAAGGTGGCCGTGGCGTCGGGTCTGAAGAACGCGCGCGACCTGCTGAAAAAGGTGGAGGCCGGCGAGGCGGATTACCACTTCATCGAGATCATGGGATGCCCCGGCGGCTGCGTGAACGGCGGCGGACAGCCCCAGCAGCCCGGATATATCCGCAATACAGTGGATATCCGTGCGAAGCGGGCGGAGGTTCTCTACAATATCGACCGGAACAATTCGATTCGGAAGTCGCATGAGAATCCGGCGATCATCGAGCTGTATGAGACGTACCTCGGCGAGCCGGGGAGTCATCGGGCGCATGACTTGCTGCATACGACGTATGTGAAGAGGGTCGTCAATAAGTAAGTTGAAATAATTTTATTGACGGATGTTCAAGATGCCATTGGGTATATTTAAGGCAACCGGGGCAACGCTTCGACGAACTAATCGTTAACTGCGACTAAGACGCTCAGGAGAGCCTTCGCGTCGAAGTCTTCGTAAACGATGGATTTTGTCTCAGCTAAAAACGCCCCTACAAAAGTTGCCTGAAATATACCAGTGGCATCTTTCACATCCGGCGTAGGTTGTTGATTGTATAGAGTCTTTTGCTGATACGCATTTTATGTGGAGAGGGGTATCGTATGAGCATGAATGTGATAAATTTTCAGGATGCGAACTGTGCGCACTGCTACAAGTGTCTCAGGAATTGTGATGTGAAGGCGATCCGGATTAAGAACGGGCAGGCGCAGATTGTCCGGGATCTGTGTATTTACTGCGGGCACTGCATGGAGATCTGTCCGCAGAAGGCGAAGACCTTTGACAGTGATCTGGACTATGTGAAGCATATGCTGAAGCACGGAGAGAAGCTGGTTGTTTCGCTGGATTCGTCCTACAGCGGCCTGATTCAGAGCAACTGTCCCGGCAAGGTGGTGGATGCCCTGTATCAGCTCGGCTTTTCCGATGTCCGTGAGACGGCGGAGGGCGCGGCCTATGTCACGCGGGAGTATGTGCGAATCCTGAATGAGGGCAAGATGGAGAATATCATCACGACCCAGTGCCCGTCCATTGTTTATCTAGTGGAGAAGCACTATCCCATGCTGATTCCCTGCCTTGCGCCGGTGGTTTCCCCGATGATCGCACACGGGCGGCTGATCAAAAAGGAGATGGGGCAGCACACGAAGGTGGTTTACATCGGTCCCTGTGTCGCCAAGAAGATGGAGGCGGAGGCTGACCGAGCGACCATGGGCGCGGTGGATGCGGTCATCGAGTTTAACGAGCTGGAGAAGTGGCTGGAGGAGGAAGGCATTGATCTGAACAAATGTGAGGAGCGGGCCTTTTCCAACCCGGATCCGAAGATCAATCGCCTCTACACGATTTCTACCGGCCTTTTGCGGGCGGTCGACGCCTGCGGGGCGAAGTCAAAGTATACCTATATGACGGTCAGCACGATTCAGGGCTGCCGGGAGCTTCTGCACAGTATGAAGCGGGGGTATCTGCACGGCGTCTTTGTGGAACTGAAGCTCTGCTCCGGCGGCTGCGTCAACGGGCCGGGCATGAATAAGCGGCGCGGATTCCGCTTCAAGGCGCTGATGAATATTGAGAACAGCACATCCATGGAACCCTGTCCGCTGCCGGACGATATGGATGAGAAGGAACTGACCCGGAGCTACACGCCGAAGCAGGTGGTTGAGAAGATGCCCTCCGAGGAGGAGATTCGGGCGATTTTAAAGACGATAGGAAAGAGCAACAGCGACACGGAGTTTAACTTCGGCGCCTGAGGCTATATGAGCTGCCGCGAGAAGGCGATCGCGATCTATCAGGGAAAGGCGGAGGCGGCCATGTGCCTGATCCGTTCTTACGAAAACGCCCGTTCGCAGGCCAGCGTTGTTTTGGAGAATATTCCGAGCATTGTCCTGATCGTCGATCACGAATTCCGCATCCTTGAGTTTAATAAAAAGGCGGAGGAGGTCTTCGGGGCGCCCCGCAGGGAGGCGATTCGCAACTATCTTTTTGACTACATTGACACCGCGGAGTTCGAGGAGGTATACAAGACACATGAGCCGAAGTTCCACCTGAAGAAAAAGTGGCCGTATTACAATATGACAGTTCTGGAGACGATCGTGTATGTGGAAAATTCGGACCGCATTCTGGCGGTTATTGAGGATGTCACGGCGGAGGAGACGAGGGAAGAAAAGCAGATGGAGCAGAAGCTGAACTCTATCAAGATGGCGCAGGGTG
>JAJQBM010000110.1:14065-15325 GCA_021203285.1 Clostridiales bacterium
TACCCCCCCGCCGACACCAAACCCCCGCCGACGCACCAGCGCGATTATGTGCTGGAGGACGAGTAGTCATGAAGAAGAATTTTTTCATCGATCTGGCGTATCGCAGCATCAACCATGTGGGGGAGGAGCTGTGCGGAGACAAGGTCGAGGTCGTCAACAACGATGACAGCCGCATCCTGATTCTCGCCGACGGGATGGGCAGCGGCGTCCGCGCCAATATTCTCGCGACGCTTACATCGAAGATTATTGCGACCATGATGCGGGAAAAGATGTCCGTGGACGAGGTGGCTGTCATCATCACGAAGACTCTGCCGGCCTCCTCGGTGAACCATGCGGCGTATTCTACCTTCAGCGTAATTCAGGCGTTCAATGACGGGCGGATTTACATTGTGGAATATGACAATCCGGAGTGTATCCTGATTCGCGGCGGGAAGGTGAAAAAGCTGCCGTTCGTGTACCGTACCGTCGGGGACAAGCGGATCCGGGAGTGTGAGATCTGGTCTGAGATCGGGGATTCCTTCGTGATTATGAGCGACGGCTGCCTCTACTGCGGGACCGGCGAGATCATGAACTACGCGTGGGACTGGAAAGCCCTGTCCAACTGTGCCGAGGTCGGCGCGGGACGGACCCGGAATGCCCAGCAGATGGCGGATTACATCAATGCCAACTGCGCGGAGCTCTACGGAAATATTCCCACGGACGACACGACGGTCGGCGTGGTCCGCATTCTGTAGGAGAACGTGTTAAGTCTCCTGACCGGCCCTCCGGCGGACAAGGCGGACGATTACCGGATGGTCGAGGATTTCATGAAAAATGACGGAATTAAGATTGTCTCCGGCGGGGCGACCGGCAATATGGTCGCGCGCGTATTAAATGAGCGGCTGGTGCCGGTCGACGAGCATCTGGATCCGGAGATTCCGCCCACTTCTAAGCTTAAGGGCGTCGATCTGGTGACGGAGGGTGTGCTCACTCTGCACAAGACGATCGATCTGCTGTAACGGTATGTGAAGGACGACGTCTCGGATGACTTTTTCATCGAGCTGAGCCGCGAGAATGGGGCGTCCCGTCTGGCTTGCTATCTGATGGAGGACTGCTCCACGATCAAGCTCTATATCGGTAGGGCGGTCAATCTGGAGTATTCGGAAAAAACGCTGACGTTTGAGATATCTGCACGGCAGAATCTGACCCAGAGCCTGATCGCGGTGCTGGAGAAGATGCATAAAAAGGTGGATGTGTATTATTATTAGGGCGTCTCTTTGT
>JAJQBM010000096.1 GCA_021203285.1 Clostridiales bacterium
CTGCTTGTCAGGTTACTGTAATCCTCCAGCTGCACCTTCTCCGGCTTCCAGTCCATTGTAATGCTCACATGTTTATGACGAACGATATCCACGATATCCGCCACAACCGCGCTGGCTGTGGGAAGCTTCCCTGCGCCGCTGCCGTAGAACATGGCATCGCCGAGCATGTTCCCCTTCACGAAAATAGCGTTAAACACACCGTTGACCCCGTACAGCGGGGTACTCTCATCCAGCATGTACGGCGCGACAATCGCGCAATACTGCTCTCCCAAGCGGTAACTGCAGGCCAGCAGCTTGATCCGCCTGCACATCGTCTTCGCATAGCGGATGTCCGCCGCGGTGATCTTCGTGATTCCCTCCGTGTGGATCTCCTCAAAATCGACCTGTCTGGCACAAACCAGAGAAGTCAGAATCGCGATCTTTCTGCAGGCATCGTATCCCTCGATATCCGCCGTCGGGTCAGCCTCCGCATATCCCTTCGCCTGGGCATCATGCAGGACATCGTCAAACTCAGACCCTTCCTCGGACATCTTCGTCATCATATAGTTAGTTGTCCCATTCAGGATGCCGGAAATTTCCTCGATCACATCCGCGGTCAGGCAGCTATTTAAAGGCCGGATGATCGGAATGCCGCCGCCGACGCTCGCACCGTAGAGGCAGTTCAGGCTCCGCTCCTGCGCCATCGCAATCAGCTCCGCACCGTGCTTCGCGATCAGCGCTTTGTTGGAGGTGGCAAAATGCTTGCCCGCCAGAATCGCCGCCTTCGCAAACGTAAATGCCGGCTCTACGCCGCCCATCGTCTCCACTACAACGGACACCTCCGGGTCGCTGCGGATGATCTCATAATCGTGAACCACAAGATCCTCGTGCGGATCCCCCGGAAAATCGCGGAGATCTAGAATATACTTCACCGCGATCTCCTCTCCGGCTCTCTTTGTGATAACTTCCCTGTTTCTCTCCAGAACTTCCACGACACCGGAACCGATGGTGCCGTATCCTAACACTGCAATCTTAACCACGTCTTACTCCCTTGCTAATATTTTCAGATAATGAATCCCGTCCTGCTCCTCAATCGCCTGCGCCATCTGCGAGACATCGCCTGTATCCCGCAGGACTTCAACGCTCAGCGTCAGAGAAGCGACACCGTTCACCGGAATGCTCTGGTGGATCGTCAGGATATTCGCGTGATAATCCGCCACAATCTTCAGAACCAGAGACAAAAGCCCCGGCTCATCATTCAGCTGAACCACCATGGTGATCGTCCGGCCCTTGGTGTTCTCATGAAACGGGAAAATATCATCCTTGTACTTGTAAAAGGAGCTGCGGCTGATGCCGGTTTTGTCGACCGCATCCTGCACAGACGCTACCTTTCCAGAATCGAGCAGATGCTTCGCCTCCACGACCTTCAACAGTACTTCCGGAACCGCCTTTTGCTTTAAAACAAAATACTTTGTCTTTTCCGCCATTTCCCGCCCCCTGTGTTTCTCAGAGATACATTTGTGCTCACAGCAAGGATATCTTAACACAAACCAACTACCCTTGCAACATGTTTCGCAATTTTCAGAGTCAGGCAAATTTGTATAAAAATGGTGTCGAATTTATCCCTGCAGGGCTGTCCACTTCAGGTATGCGTTCATAAACGGATCCAGATTGCCGTCCATGACACTGTCCACGTTGCCGGTCTCCTCGTTTGTCCTCAGATCCTTAACCATCTTGTACGGCTGCATGACATAGGAACGGATCTGGTTTCCCCATCCGATCTCAGTCAGGTCGCCGCGGATCCCGTCCACACGCTCCTGATTCTCCTGCTGCTTTAACAGATACAGCTTGGATTTGAGCATCTGCATGGCCTTGTCCTTGTTCATGTGCTGGGACCGCTCATTCTGACACTGCACCACAATCCCCGTGGGCAGATGCGTGATTCGGATCGCGGACGATGTCTTGTTAATATGCTGTCCGCCGGCGCCGCTGGAACGATAAGTGTCGATCCGCAGATCCTCCTCGTTGATCTCAACCTCCAGATCCTCCTCCAGCTCCGGCATCACATCGCAGGATGCAAAGGAGGTCTGGCGCTTTCCGGCCGCGTTAAACGGGGAAATGCGGACCAGACGGTGGACGCCCTTCTCGGATTTCAGATACCCATAAGCATTTTCTCCGTTCACCTGAAACGTGACCGACTTAATACCCGCCTCCTCGCCGTCGAGATAGTCCAGCACCTCAATGGTATACCCCTTTGCCGTCGCCCACCGCGTGTACATCCGGTACAGCATGTTCACCCAGTCGCAGGCCTCTGTTCCGCCCGCACCCGCGTGGAGGGTGACAATGGCATTCTCCGCGTCAAACTCCCCGGAGAGAAGCGTTTTCATGCGGATGCTCTCGAAGGTCGACTGAAACTCAGCCAGCATCTCCTCGATCTCCGGAATCACGGAGGCGTCATCCTCCTCATATCCCATCTCGATCATGACCTCGATATCCTCCATCATGGAGGAAAGCTGCTCGTAGATCTGCACGTCGTCTTTTTTACTTTTCAATTCTTTCATCATCTGCTGGGAGCGCTCCGGATCATTCCAGAAATCCGGCGCCTCCATCTCCCGCTCCAGCTCCTCTATCCTCTGCTCCTTGTCAGCGAGGTTAAAGTGAATCCCTTACTTCCTGCAGCGGGTGTCGATATGCGTTCAAGACGGACTTGAACTGGTCTAATTCTACCATACGACTCACCTCTTTCTTTTTATATTACATGACCCTTCTCCCGGATCACCTGCGTTACCTGCTTGACGCAGCAGTCGCAGATTTCTTTCGTCTCCGCCTCGACCATGACGCGGATTACCGGCTCGGTGCCGCTCTCGCGGACGAGGATACGGCCGGTATCGCCGAGATAGTTGGCAACGCGCGCGACTTCGGCCTGGACATCCGGGTCGTTCTGCGCCTCCGGCTTGCTTTTTACGCGAATGTTTTTCAGCACCTGCGGATAAATTTTCACGGGCTCCACCAGCTTGGACAGGGGCATCTTTTTGGCAAACATGACCTGCATGACCTTCAGCGATGTCAAAATCCCGTCTCCCGTTGTCGCGTATTTACTGAATATAATATGCCCGGACTGCTCCCCGCCGATTCGGTGACCGTTTTTCTGCATACACTCATAGACGTATTTATCGCCCACCGCGGTCTGCTCATAGTCAATGCCCGCATCGTCGAACGCTCTGTACAGCCCAAAGTTGGACATAACAGTGGTGACGACCGTGTTGTTCAGGAGCTTTCCTCTCTCCTTCATATATTTTCCATAGACATAGAGGATCAGGTCTCCGTTGACCACCTCGCCGCGGTCATCCACCGCGATACAGCGGTCCGCATCGCCGTCGTAGGCAAAGCCCACATCCAGATGTTTGTCTTTGACATACTGCTGCAGCACCTCGATGTGCGTGGAACCGGCGGCGTTATTGATGTTCATGCCGTTCGGCTCCGCGTTGATCACATAGGTCTTGGCGCCCAGCGCGTCAAACACATTCTTCGCAATCATCCACGCGCTGCCGTTCGCGCAGTCTAAACCGACGCGCATCCCGCGGAAGGAATGAACCGCAAGAGAAATCAGATAACCCACATAGCGGTTCCGGCCCGCCACATAGTCCACGGTGCAGCCGATCTCATCCCGCGTCGCAAAGGGGATCTCATCCATCTCCTCCCCAAACAGGTTCACATGGCCGTCGATATAGTCCTCAATATAGGAGATGACGGTCTCATCCATCTTCTCCCCGTGGTTGTTAATCAGTTTGATTCCGTTGTCATAATACGGATTATGGCTCGCGGAGATCATGATGCCGCAGTCAAAATCCTCCGTCCGCACCACATAGGACACCGAGGGGGTCGTCGTAACGTGAAACAGGTAGGCATCCGCACCGGAAGCCGTCATCCCCGCCACGAGCGAATACTCAAACATATAGCTGGACCGCCTTGTGTCCTTTCCGATCACGATCTTCGGTCGGTTTCCGTTCAGCTCACGGTAATACCATCCCAGAAAACGGCCGACCTTATACGCATGCTCCACGGTCAGGGTTTTGTTCGCCTCCCCGCGAAAGCCGTCTGTTCCAAAATATCTTCCCATTTTATTTGTTCCTCACCATCTTATAATGATTCAAAGCCATATCACAGCAGCCCCTCCAGTTGCTGTAACAGCCGCTCCACGCACTCCTCCAAGGTTCCCTCGCTGGTATCAATGACCGCATCGGGGTGCTCCGGGGGTTCGTAGGGGCTGGTGATGCCGGTGAAATTGTCCAGCTTGCCGCTGCGTGCCTTTTGATACAAACCCTTGACATCCCGGCGCTCGCACTCCTCCAACGGCGTGCTGACATAGACCTCAATGAAGTCGTCGCCGATGATCTCCCGCGCCCTTCTCCGGTCATGGATGAAAGGCGAGATAAAGGAAGTCAGGACGATCAGTCCGGCGTCGTTCATCAGCTTTGACACCTCCGCGATGCGGCGGATATTCTCGATCCGGTCATGCTCACGGAAGCCCAGATTCTTATTTAATCCCATGCGGACATTGTCCCCATCCAGAAGCATCGTATGCTTGCCCATGGCGGCCAGCCGCTTCTCCAGCTCGTTGGCCAGCGAGGACTTCCCCGCACCGGACAGGCCGGTGAACCAGATCGTCCGGGCAGTCTGCCCCAGCAGGTTCTCGCGGAATTCCCGGGTAATGTCCATATCGTTCCATGTCAGGTTATCCCCGCGTGTCATGGAATGCTCGACAACACCGCAGGCGGATGTCATATGGGAAACGCGGTCGATCAGGATCAACGATCCCAGCGCATTGTTTTTCTCAAACCGGTCAAACACAATCTTCGAGGCTGTTGCAAGCTCGCAGCGGGCAATCTCATTCTTGTAGATCGCGTCGGCATACACCTCCTCGCCGGAATTCACATCAATCTTATACCGTATGCTCATCACCGTGGCCTGGATCTTCTGTGTGCCGATTTTCAGGAGGTAATTTTTCCCCTCGACCAGCTTTTCATCGTCCATCCAGAGGAGGGTCGCGGCAAACAGCGTATTGATCTCCTCTGCGGCGTCGCGCACCAGCACGCAGCCGCGGGAGACATCGATCTCCGTGTCAAGCCGGATGGTAACCGCGCGCCCGACAGAGCTCGTCTGCACCTCATCGAATCCCTGATGAATGGAGGCCACCGCCGCGGTTTCGCCGCTCGGCAGCACCGTAATGCGGTCTCCCACGGACACCTGCCCGCTCTCGATCTGCCCCTGGAATCCGCGGAACAGGTGGTTCGGGCGGCACACGCGCTGTACCGGCATGGTAAAGCCCGTCTCCGCAGGATCCTTTTTCACATCAATATTTTCCAGATACGCCAGCAGCGTCTCCCCCTTGTACCACCGCATCCGGGACGAGTGGGTCGTGATGTTGTCACCCTCCGTCGCGGACACGGGAATCATCGCAGCAGATTTGTAATCAAACTCCGCCAGCAGGACATTGATATTCTTGCGTATCTTGTCATATTTGCGCTTCTCATAATTGATCAGGTCCATCTTGTTGATGGCAAAAACAAAGTGCTTGATGCCCATCAGGGAGCAGATCCGCGTGTGCCGTCTGGTCTGCGTCAGGACGCCCTGGTTCGCGTCCACCAGGATCACGGCCAGGTCCGCAAAGGAAGCCCCCACCGCCATATTTCTTGTATACTCCTCATGGCCGGGCGTATCCGCCACGATAAAGGAGCGGTTCTCCGTGGTAAAATAGCGGTAGGCCACATCGATGGTAATGCCCTGCTCCCGCTCCGCCATCAGGCCGTCCAGCAGCAGGCTGTAATCGATATCGCCGTCTCTGGAACCGACTCGGGACTCCAGCTCCAGTGTACGCTCCTGATCCGCGAAGATCAGCTTCGCGTCATGGAGCATATGGCCGATCAGGGTGGACTTTCCGTTGTCCACGCTCCCGCAGGTGATAAATTTCAGCAATGCATCCATTAGAAATATCCCTCCCTTTTCCGCTTCTCCATGCTGGCCGCGCCGCCGTCCTTGTCGATGACACGGCTGGTCCGCTCCGAGGAAACCGCGCTCAGCGTCTCGCTGATGATCTTATCCAGCGTGTCTGCGTCCGACTCCACACCGCCGGAGAGGGGATAACACCCCAGCGTGCGGAAACGCACCTTTTTCATCATCGGCTTCTCGCCGGGCAGGAGCCTCATCCGGTCGTCATCCACCATGATCAGGTTGCCGTCCCGCTCCACAACCGGGCGGACAGCGGCAAAATAAAGGGGTACGATCTCTATATTTTCTCGCTTGATATACTGCCAGATATCCTTCTCTGTCCAGTTTGAGATGGGGAAGACCCGGATGCTCTCCCCCTGATTGATCTCTGTATTAAACAGCTTCCACATTTCCGGGCGCTGGTTCTTCGGGTCCCACGCATGCTCCGCGTTGCGGAAGGAGAAGATCCGCTCCTTGGCGCGGCTCTTTTCCTCGTCGCGACGGCCGCCGCCGAAGGCCGCCGTGAACTTGTATTTGTTCAGCGCCTGCTTTAACGCCTGCGTCTTCATGATATCCGTGTAGGCGGAGCCATGGTCAAACGGGTTGATCCCCTGTGCCAGGCCCTCCTCATTGATATATTCCAGCATCTCAATCCCGTACTTTTCGGCGACCTTATCCCGAAACGCGATCATCTCTTTAAACTTCCATGTCGTGTTGACATGGAGAAACGGGAACGGCGGCTTCTCCGGGTAGAACGCCTTCAGGGCCAGGTGCAGCATGACCGACGAATCCTTTCCGATCGAATAGAGCATCACGGGTTTCTCACACTCCGCGGCCACCTCCCGCATAATATATATCGCTTCCGCTTCCAGTTCATCTAAATGATCCATAATATATATCCTTTCCAATCGATTTTACAGAGTCCGAATCAGTTCTGTCACCGCGGCCAGCGCCGCCTCCTCATCTTCACCATCACATATAAATTCCAGTTCGTCTCCCGATCTTACGCAGGCTCCCAATATTGCAAGTAAACTCTTTACGTTTACCGTCTTATTTCCCCTGCGCATGGTGACAGAACATGTGACCGAGGCTGCCATCGTGCTGAGATTGCCGGCGGGGCGAAGGTGCAGCCCGGCCGGATTCCGGATAATAATCTTTTCGCTTACCATATCTATTACTCCTCCGAACTTCCTTCCTCTGTCGAATTCTAATCGGCGATATTGCCCGATGCGCTGCTGTCTGCCGATGCAGATTCCTCATCTGTGATCGTGACAGACACGGTGGCCTCCGCCGCCTCGCCGTAATCGTCGTCCAACCGGAGCGCCACATTATAAGTACCTGCTTCCAGTCCGGACGCGTCCAATGTTGCGTATACATTTCCGCCCTGAATCGAGGCGATATCCTCCTCGTATCCGGTAATAAGTACCGTCGCGGTTTCACTGTTATAGCTCAATGTCAGGCCATCCGCAAGATCCGAAACCGTGATATTGGAGACCGGCATTTCCACCTCAACCGTAGACTGCGACTCAATCAAAATGGTGACCGTAATATCGCTCTCCTGCCCATCCGCGAGTGCAATCCCCTCCGGAAGATAATCCGGCAGATGAATCACGGCGGTAAGAGTTTCTGTCGCCCCCGCCACGCTGAGCTGCGAAGAAGAGATTGCCAGAGCATCCAGCGCATTGAGCACCGCCCAATCGCCCTCCAGCATCACCGTGTCCGTGTCACACTCCACATCGCTGTACCGGTAACCGTCCCCCGGCTCTCCCGTCACAGTAAAGGAAAGCGCAACCTCCTTGCTCATCAGAATTTCCGCCGTGACAACCGAGGTTGTCTCATCCAGTGTCAGGCGGTCCTGGGATACCTCACTGCCATTCTCGTCCACCAGTACAATCGCAGCCGTAGCGGACACCGCCTCTGTCGCATCGCTCACGTCCACCGTCACCTGTGCGGCGGCAATGGTTTCGACCACTAACTCCGGTCCGGTCACGGTCACCGTATCCGTCGACAATCCGAAGGTATCGACAAAACACCCGGTCGCCGGCGTCCCGTCCACAACAATCTCAATCTCGTATTCGGCCGTGATGGAATTCTCAACATTCAGCAGAAGGTACGAGTTTCGCTTGACAATCTCCAGCTGGCTGCTGTAGCTGGTCGCCGTAACCACAATGGGAACCATGGACATGGAATCGTCAATATTTTCAATGTTTGCAACAGCCTTAAAATCGGATGCCGACAAGGTCTCAACAATCGACCTCTGGCCGGTCACTGTAAATGAAATCGTATCGGTGTCATTCAGAATCTCATAGGTCTTTCCCATATCCGTCAGGTAATCCGTGTTTACCACATCCACAGGGATCGAGAACGAGACGGATTTGTCCGGATCCTCCACATTGACAACCACCATCCAGAGGACGATTGCAAAGACAATGCCGAGAATCTTCAGTCCGAAATTGTTTGTGACTATTTTCGTCAGCTTTTTCAGCATATCTCATCCTCCTGTCAATTTTCTCTTCACCTTCTGCACGAGGGATTCACTTTGCACATTCATCTTGGCCGCAAAGCGAAGCTTATTCTGGAAGAAATCCATATCGACATTGCGGTACAGGGTGCCCTCAATCGCCAGTGAAACGGAACCGGTCTCCTCGGACACCACGACCGTGATGGAATCGCTGGCCTCGCTGATACCGAGCGCCGCGCGGTGACGGGTTCCCAGATCCTTGCTCAGATCCAGATTGTCCGACAGCGGCAGATAGCAGGTCGCGGAGACAATCCGATCCTCGCGCACAATAACAGCGCCGTCATGCAGCGGCGTGTTGTGTTCAAATATATTAATCAATAGCTGGCTGGAAATCAGCGAATCGAGGCTAATGCCGGTGTGGATGTACTCGTTCAGCCGCTCCCGTCTCTCGAGCACGATCAGCGCGCCGGTCTTCGCCTTGCCCATCTCATAGCTGGCCTTCGCAATCTCCGAGATCGTTCTCTCGGAAAACCGCATGGACGAATCCCTTGAGAAATCAAAGTCGAACAGTTTTCCCAGAAAATTCCTCTTCCCGAGACTTTCAAGGGCATTCCGCAGCTCCGGCTGGAAGATAATAACCAACGCTATGACAGCGACATTGGCCAGTCTTGCCGCCAGCCACAGAATGACATTGAGCTGGAAAATCGCCATCAGAACCAGAAAAATCAGGATGACAATCAGCCCCCGCAGCAGCGCCCACGCGCGCGTGTTCTTAATCCATGCCAGAATATTATATATTACAAAAGCAATGATAATGATCTCGACGATATCCGCGACACTGATCGATCTGGGCAGATTAATCCAGTCCAGATATTTATTCACGACCGCATAGAGGCTCGCCGCCATCTCTCTCATTGTTTCACTTCCCTTCTATCCACTGTTATCATCTTATATGAAAGTCGATGACACTTTCATTCGTTGAATTCTCTCAGAACTTGTTCCTCCAGACTGTCCTGATGCTCCGGCTCAGTCTCCGGCTTCCTGCCCTTTGTGTTCTTTTTGCTATATGTTTTCTTTTTGTGAATGTGCTTCACCTGCTTCTCCTCCTGAAGAACAAAAGCCTTCGGCACGGCCTTCACATAATAATAATACTCATCATCCTCAAACTGCACGCGCTCCACCCGGGTATAATCCAGACTGTATGTCATAAACACAACACCCAGCATAATCACAAGAGACACCACACAGCCGATCACAACGCGCAGAATCGCGCCGGCGCTTCCGAGATAAATCTCTCCGCCCCCGATCACGACCAGCTGCACCACGATACCGACGGCCACAGAGACTGAATGAGCCTGATCAATGGCCAGCTTCCGGACACAGTACACTGCAACCGCCGTGATGGCAAAAGCAATCAGGTAGAGATACATCTCCCTGTCCATGAGGATCTCGTTGGCAGCCAGTGTGATCATACTCTTGGTTCCCGTCTCGCTCTCCGACAAAAACAGAGCGGAGCTTGTGATCACATGCTTCATCATGAAATACGTCACCTCACCGCAGAGCACGGAGATAACGGAGTACGGTTCACTAAAAAGCCCGCTGGCCACCGGCAGGGTATACGGAATCCCGATGACCGAAAGCAGCGGCGTCAGCACCACATAAAGCCCCATCCGATTTGAAAACCGGAGATACACGCAAAACAGGATGAGAAAAACCATCGCCGTAATCAGGCAAAGCACATTCGACAGCGCATAAAACTGAAGCAGAATCAATACCGCCCCGAAGAACACCATGACACCGGAAGGCAGAAAGGAGCAGAGCAGCGCCAGAATCAGGGCAATCGGATACTCCGACAGCGCCTTCATATATCCTGTCGTGGAATTGATCAGATGAAAAGCGGCAAACGCGATCACGAACCGGACAGCAGCCATGACATAAATCTCATACCGCCCGACAAACCGGAAAAACCGCTCTTTCATTTTTAATAGCTGAACCATGTCTCCTCCTGTCTGACTGAATCCATCCGGCCGTCATGCCGGATCCCCAGTCACAGCGTCATTCGTCCTCCTCATCGGCATCCGCGGCCGATGCGTAAGATTTGCGCAGTCGTTTCAGATATCGCAGATAAAGTGTTCGCTGTTTCCTGCACCTGTTAAAACGGACGACTGCAACCAGCGCACAGATCACCAGATAACACGCCATAAAAATGCCATATCCTTTTAACACATTCATCAGGAACGACATATACTGCGCGTCGGCAAAAAATAAATTCAGGTCATCCCAGATATAGCCGAGCCACAGCACCATGATGGCAGTAAAACAGACCGTGCCCCAGATAATGCCTTTCAGCACCTGCACGATCACATAATCGACTCTCCGATATGAATACACCCGAATTGCGTTTTTCCCTATATCAGATTCCATCATTGCCAAACGGCTCATCTGACGAACTCTGTCCTGACTGATCATATTCGGCACCTGTTAAAAATTTTACATTGCTTCCAGTATATCACAGTTCCATATATTAGAAAAGCTTTTTCTTCATCCGCCGATTGCAATACTCAGCACATAAACCCGAAAAGCACCCGCCTGTCTCAGGCAGAGAGCCGCGGCATCCGCCGTCGCTCCGGTCGTATAAATGTCATCCACCAAAAGAATCCGCGCGCCCCGGCAGCCCCCGTCCCGCACCTGAAACGCGCCGCGCAGGGCATCCTTCCTCTGACCGGCGGTCAGCATCTTGAGCGGTGCGGTTTTCCGGGTCCGGAACAGAAGCGTTTCATCCGAAAACAGTTCCATCTGCCGGCCGATCTCCCGGGCGACCAGCGCCGCCTGATTATACCCCCGCACCCGCTGCCGGGAGGGATGAAGCGGAACCGGAACAATCCGCGTAATCTGAGACTGGCGGATCCACCGCCCCAGAGACTCCGCCGCCTCTCTTCCGTACACGACAGCATACTCGCGGCGGTTTGCGTACTTCAGCCGGTACAGGGATGAGCGGATCCGCCCCTGATAGGAGAACAGGGATCTGCCCTGCTCAAAATAGTGCGTCCTCTTTTTGCATTCCGGGCAATATTCCTCCCGCTTCTCCTCCAGCGGCCTGCCGCATTTCAGACAGTAATCCGAGTCAATCCGCACGATCTCCTTCCTGCAGGAAGCGCAGATGCCCTCTGCCGATATGCGGTCGCAGACCGGACAGCGCGGCGGATAAATGTAATCCAGAAAATTTCTGACCTCCAAATTTTCTCCTGTCTACTCTCTCCGTTCAAAACTCAGATATGCCGGTTCCGGCCGCTGCACTCCGGCCGAAACCGCTTCTATATACACCGTCACAGTACCGCTCACCCGGCCTCCTCCAACCGATCCCGCAGCCCGCTGTAGCGCCTTTGCTCACTCACATTCTCGATCGTGCGGAAAAACGTGCGGTCATCCCCCACCAGAGTCACACATTTCCGCGCACGCGTCACTGCCGTATAGAGAAGGTTGCGGTTCATCAGCATCCGCGGGCCTCCGAGCAGCGGAATCACCACAGCCGGATACTCGCTTCCCTGTGCCTTATGTATGGTGATCGCGTAGGCCAGCTCCAGCTCGTCCAACTGTTTAAACGGATACTCGACCATCCGCCCCTCCTCAAACTCTACCGTGAGGGACTCCGCGAAGGAATTGATCTCACGGATGATGCCCATGTCCCCGTTAAACACGCCGAGACCCTTTTCGATCGGGATGCCGTAGCGATTCACAATCTCCCACTCGGCCTGATAGTTGTTTTTCGTCTGCATCACCTTGTCTCCGACACGAAATACCGCGTCGCCGTGCGCTTTCTCTTCCCTGCCCGCTGCGGGCGGGTTGAGATACTCCTGCAGAATCCCGTTTAACCGCTCCACGCCCAACAGACCCTTTCGCATGGGTGTCAGCACCTGAATATCAAACGGGCGGGCGCGTACATACCCCGGCAGCTTCTCCCGGATCAACTGGATACAGACGCTGATGATCACGTTCGCATCCGTCCGCTTCAGGAAAAAGAAATCCCTGCTCCGGTTGTCCAGCGTCACGGCCTCCCCGCGGTTGATTTTGTGCGCGTTGATAACAATATCGCTCTGGGAAGCCTGACGGAAAATATGATTCAGACGCACCACGTTGCAGGCGTGCGCCTCGATGATGTCCTGAAGCACACACCCCGGTCCGACGCTGGGAAGCTGGTTCGCATCGCCCACCAGAATCAGCCGGGTTCCCGCCACGACCGCCTTCAGAAGCGCATACATGAGCGTGATATCCACCATGGAGACCTCGTCAATGATAATCACATCCGTCTCCAGCGGATTTTTCTCATTTCGTTCAAATCCGGCCCGCGCCTCCACGCCTCCGGAGAGCTCCAGCATCCGGTGAATCGTCTTTGCCTCAAATCCTGTCGCCTCACTCATCCTCTTGGCTGCGCGCCCCGTAGGCGCCGCGAGGCAGATATCCATGCCCTCCGATTCAAAATAGTGGATAATCGTGTTGATCGTCGTTGTCTTCCCCGTGCCCGGCCCTCCGGTGATCACCAGCAGTCCGTTTCGGACCGCCTCCTTCACCGCCACGCGCTGCAGCTCATCCAGCTCAATCTCGGAGAGCGATTCCAGCTTGCCGATCCGGCTCTCCATCTCGGCCTCGGAGACATCGTAGCGCACATTCAGCTCCCGCAGCATCACCGCCACATTGGCCTCCATATAATAATAGGAAGCGGCATAGATCTGCGTCCGGTCTTCCGTCCGTTTCAGAATCAGCTTCTGGTCGATGGCCATATCCATGTACTGCTTTTCCACCGTCGGCGCATCCACTCCGAGAAGGGCGCAGGCCCGCTCGGTCAGAATCTCCTCCGGGAGATACGTGTGTCCCTCCTGAGAAGCCTGCAGCAGCACATAGAGGATCCCGCTCCGGACACGAAAATCCGAATCCGTGTGGATGCCGATCCGGCGCGCGATCTCATCCGCGATCTTGAATCCGACCCCGTCCACATCATCCGCCAGCTTATATGGATTCTCCTGAATCACGCGATAGGTGTCAATCCCGTAGGTCTGGTAAATCTTCACGGCCAGCGTCAGGGAAATCCCGTAATTCTGAAGAAACATCATGACCTGCCGTAGCTCCTTTTTCTCCTCCATCTGATCCGAGATCTCCCTCGCCTTGCGCTCGCTGATCCCCTTCACCTCCGCCAAGCGCTCCGGCTCCTCCTCTATCACGCGGAAGGTATCCTCACCGAAGCGGCGGACAATCCGGGCCGCCAGGGCCGCGCCGATCCCACGGATCGCACCGGAGCCGAGATAGCGCTCCATGGAAACCGCATCCTCCGGCGCTTTCACCCGGTAAGAGCTCACCTTCAACTGGATGCCGTAGGACGGATGGATGGTATATTCCCCCTCCATCTCCACACACTCTCCTTCGCTGATCATGTGGAAAACGCCGACACAGGTGATTTCATCCTCATCTGCCATGACATGCATGACCGTGTATCCGTTATCCTCATTCCGGTATACAATATGCTGTACATAGCCGGTTACCGTCTCCATAATCCGGAAATCCCGTCCTTTCTTCATGAAAGGAAGACAGCCAAAAAAGACTGTCCTCTCTCAAATCTATTGATCCTGCTCTACTTGTCCCGTTTTCCGGAAAGAAACTCTACATACTTGCCCGTGCCGACTGCCACACAGGTCATCGGATCCTCCGCCGTCATCGTGTTGATCCCCGTATGCGCCTCGATCAGATTCTCCAGACCCCGGATAAGCGAACCGCCGCCGGTCAGGACAATCCCCCTGTCCGCGCCGTCCGCCGCCCGCTCGGGCGGGGTCTTCTCCAGCACGCTGTGCACCGCATCCACAATCTGAAGGGTCGGCTCCCGAAGCGCCTCCTCCGTCTCCTCCGAGAAAACCGTCATGGTCTTCGGAAGACCCGTGACCAGATTCCGTCCGCACACATCCATCGTCATGGGCTCCGGAAGCGGATAGCATGTCCCAATCCGAATCTTTATATCCTCCGCGGTGTGCTCACCGATCAGGAGGTTGTGCTTTTTCCTCATATAGCGGGCAATCGCCTCGTCGAAATCATCGCCCGCGATCTTGATCGAAGTGCTGATAACGGTGCCGCCCAGAGAAATCACCGCGATATCAGATGTGCCGCCGCCGATGTCAACAATCATGTTGCCGCAGGGCTTTGCGATATCTATCCCGGCTCCGATGGCTGCCGCGATGGGCTCCTCTATGATTTTCACATCCCGCGCACCCGCCTGGAACGTGGCATCCTCAACGGCCTTTTTCTCCACCTCGGTCACCCCGCTCGGCACGCAGACACTGATCAGCGGCTTGCGCAGACTCTTTTTCCCAACCGCCTTCTGGATAAAATACTTCATCATCTTCTCTGTGACGGTATAATCGGAAATAACGCCCTGACGAAGCGGACGAACCGCCACAATATTGCCCGGCGTCCTGCCAAGCATCAGCCTGGCCTCTTCGCCGATGGCCTTTATCTTATTTGTATCACGATCAAAAGCAACCACCGACGGCTCCTTTAGGACAACTCCCTTGCCTTTGACATATACAAGGATGCTGGCTGTCCCCAGATCAATTCCTATGTCTGACATATATGTCTCCTTCCTGA
>JAJQBM010000265.1 GCA_021203285.1 Clostridiales bacterium
TTCTCTGAAGATTTCCTGGTGCCGGTTGCCTCTGGACATCAGATGATAGACTGCATCCGGATACCATATTCGCTTTTTTCGCGCCAAGATTCACCTCCTTTCCCTCTCTCTTCTTCATGTAAACGAGTCTAACAAAAAGGCCCCTCTTTCGTCAAGGAGCCCTCCGGTATTCATAAAACTTTTATACATTGTTTATTCTTTTTTCCCGGGGTCTGACCCCTCCTAAGCGTCGCATGCATGCATGAAAGCAACCAATCGATGTTCGCTTACAGCTCCGTCTCTTAGGCTTTCATAGTAATTTTATCAGATCAAAGGGAATCCCCGTCATCTGGTTTTTAGGTGGCGGGGATTTTTCTCCATTTCCTTACAATTCGGCGTACAGTCCGTAGAACCCGTATGCCAATCAACAGTTGCAATCACCTGTTTATCTCATCCACAAACTCGCTGCTCCTCGCAGTAAGCTCCACCCATACAGGTCTGAATCCGCTTTTTACTGCATTACGAACAGATTTGATATTTGACCATGCGGCACAGTAAAATGGCACTTTCCCCTGTTGTAATATTTCAATCGCAAGTTTGCTTGTAACAGCAGAGGCAATACCTTTTCTGCGATATTCAGGCAGGACATCTACACCAATCTGATACATAGTCTCACAATCAGCAGAACATCCCGCCAATCCTACAAGTTTATCCCTGTCAAATGCACCAACAGCAAGGACATCCAGTTGTCTTCTTTTTTCACACAAGGCATTTTTCCATTGGGCATTGTAATACTGCTCAAATTGAACCGGTGTTAAAATCCTGATATCATATGTACAGGGCAACTCCTGCAGCAAATCCAGATCCGGCAAAAATTACTCTGCCATAAAGCAAACCTTGTGTTCGAATCGCGCCAGTTTTTCGTTCAATGCAATCACACTCGGGGATTCAAAACAATGTTCTACATCATACTTGTTGATATACCATTCAACGATTTTTCTCATTCTCGGACTGACCTGCGCAATAATATTATTTCCATAAGATACCAGATCACATTCAAAAGGTAATGACAGATAAGCTCTTGCGCATTCATGTTTCTGAGAAATAACAACCTTATTCTCATCTGAAAGGAAATCCTCAGGTTTACAATTACAATCATATGATGACTGTTGTAACGCTATTTGTAAAATTTTTTTATTTGTCATGGTTACCCCTTTCGACATATACAATTTTTTATTCTTTTGATTCTTCAACAAACTGGAAGTTGTCTTATGCTTTCAAAACTATGGACATCCCATTTTGGCAAATCACGTCAATCTTTCCGTCTTTAATTTGATATGCTTCTCCCCAAAGTCTGCTAACACCATCTTCAATGGTTATATAACTTCCATCATTCAAAGCAATTATTTCATGTCCCATACTATCGGCAAATGTAATATCCTCAATTAACCGCAAGCCATCAAGCCAATCATTTCGCAGACTTTGAAAATGTGGAAAAATATTTATGTTGGTAATGCCCAAACCAGGAAGCCATCTCTTATAATTGGGGTCAACTGCTTCCCCTTCAAGTTCTGGACCTGCATATACATTCTCCGCACAGTTCATTGAGCCTGCACTCCATGCTATAATCAACCCACCAAAATCTGATAGTTTATCTTTTAGTCCGATTCTATGGAAGAAGCGGTTTTGTGATGGCACATGTCCGCCGGATAGCACTACTACATCCATTTCTTTGATTTTGTCTGCCAATGCCATTTTTCTGCTATCACATATTTCCATATATGAAATACTTAGCCCACTCACAGGAAAAGATTGCTTACAATACTCACAAATTGCATCGTTTTTCTCATAGGCATCTGGTGTGCCTGCAATAATCAAAACCTTAGAATCTTCTACCCATTCTTTTTGAAGTTTATGTACAAATCCATTTGCTTCCGACATTGGTACAGGTATCCGTTTTCCGTTTTCCTTTTTTGAGTCACCCATATGGCTTGTCAAGAATATTTTCATTCCTGCCTCCGTAAATTCCGATTTGTCAATCTGACACGGTCATTATACATCATCCAGCCCTCGTTTAATAGATGGCATTCGAGGATTTTTCAGCGTATAATTTTTTCAAAATGTCTTTACGAGCTGATTTCTTCCCCTAATTTTGAAAGCAGTGTGCTGGATATGTGCCTGTCCATGTGTCTGGAAAAAGCAGATGCTGACACAAAACTGTTTGCCGGATACGAAACGGACTCAC
This sequence comes from Clostridiales bacterium, assembly GCA_021203285.1. Lineage (GTDB taxonomy): Bacteria > Bacillota > Clostridia > Lachnospirales > Lachnospiraceae > Eubacterium_I. The sequence goes on from JAJQBM010000265.1 coordinate 2,225, forward strand.
GCCGCAGATGGAACTGCTATTTTGTCGTATGTGGTATGCGCGGTGTGATCGAATGCTGGTTAAAAGACGGCATGAGAGAGGACCCGGAGATTTTAGCTTCTTATTGCACGGAATGGATGTACCGGTTGCTAAGCTCGACAGAGAAAAATGATTAAGGTACAAAATCAAGAGTACACAGCGCTTCCGCGTTGACAGCATCCGCCCCTCATGCTAAGATACTTTGTATCGAAATCAGATTCCGGACAAAGACAATGACCGGATCCAAACCTATTTTCATATTCGACAGAAGGAATACATATGTTAGATAAAAATGTAGCGGCACTGCTCAACGATCAGATCAACAAAGAATTTTACTCCGCCTACCTTTACCTTGATTTTTCTAATTATTACAAGGATGAGGGGCTGGACGGATACGCGAACTGGTATTTTATCCAGGCGCAGGAGGAGCGCGACCACGCCGTTCTCATGCTGCAGTACCTGCAGAATAACGGGGAGCGCGTTACATTGGAAGCGATCGCGAAGCCGGACAAAGAATATGCCGATCTGGCGGACCCGCTGAAATTCGGCCTGGAGCATGAGCGCTATGTAACATCGCTCATCAACAACATTTACGCGGCGGCCCTGAAGGTAAACGATTTCCGAACCATGCAGTTCCTCGACTGGTTTGTCAAGGAGCAGGGCGAGGAGGAGGACAACGCGGAGACGAACCTGAAGCGCTACCAGCGTTTCGGCTCAGATATGAAGGCCCTGTATGATCTTGACAGCGAGCTCGCTGCCAGAGTCTACACCGCTCCCTCTCTGGTACTGTGAAAATTGATGCTTTTTTCAAAAAATCAGTGGGATCTGAACAAACGTCAGATCCCACATTTTCTTTATCTGCCTGTATGTTTCCTTTTACAGATACCGATTCCTGCGGCACAGCCTGCGCCGCAGAGTGCGAGGAGGATCCAGCGATATATGGCGGCTGTATCTCCGGTAGCCGCAACGGCCGCAGCAGTTGTCGCGGAAGTCGATCCGGAGTCGGTGGTGCCTGTCTGAGTGGCAGTATATGCCGGAACAGCTGTGTTGTCAAAGGTTTCAGTCCAGCCGATTAAGATCGGGGACAGGCCGGTCAGCACTACATGAATACCGTCGTCTGCCTCCGTGACCGCGGGCGTTTCCGTGTTGCCCGCAACGGTGTTCAGACGGGCGGAGGTTACCGCAAACATATGTATAAGGAAGTAGTCGTGGGTGTTTTTCCCGGTGCCGTCCGGATAAGGGATTACGGCTTCGATACCCTCCGTCGGAAAATCTTCCTCGGTGGCATCTCTCCATTTGCCGTCTGTGAGGATCCGAAGCTGAACATCATAGACCACGGAGTCCTCCGCGGAATATCCCTCTGTGAGGGTTACAAGCTGGCTTTGGAGTTCGGAAGTTATTTTCTCTACCGTGTCAAAAACCGATGGCTTTCAGATCATTACTGATCACATCATCGGTCAGAGACTGCATGACTGTCTGCGTCACCGTGGCGCTTTCAGCAGAGCCGCCGGATGTTCCGGTGGCAGCAATCACCTCGCTGTATTCATCAGAGTATTCTGTATTATTAAAGACGCAGGTAGCTGTGTAAACGGTGCTGCCGTTTTCTGCTGCAGTTGCTGCCGTGGTCGCCGTGGTCACGGTGCAATTCACCGTCTCCTCATCCCCGCATTTGGAGCAGGTAAAAACGGCGGTGCAGGAAGAGTGATCCGTTGCCCAGTGGAATGCCGGTTCTCCGTAGGTGTGTCCTGTTGGTGTGTCCCCGACCGCATAGGCCGCTACCGTACCGCTCACTTCAAAGGCTGTGAGCAGAATCGGCGTTCCGGAGACGGACGCCTCCGCACTGATGAAATAAAGCCCTTCCGGACTGATATCGCTGGACAGCGAGGCGCCCGAGGAGGGATCTTCCAAATAATCCCTTGAATTGCTGTAGTTTACAAAATATGCATTGGACGGATCGGTGATATCATACATCATGATTCCGCCGACACGCTCTAATGCGATGAAGGCATAGGTTCTGCTGCCGACGGTTCCGACTGTGACGGTCTCCGGTTCCGGGCCTTTTTTCTGTGAGCGGCTGTCATAGTCATTGTCATCATTTGAGCAGTTGAAGTAGCTGGCGACATATTTGGCCGTATTTTTCTCAAAATCATTTGCGCTGTCATATACCTGAGTCAGTCCGCCGGAGGAAACCTGATAGATGGAGAAGGAGCGCCCGCCGAACAGAACCGTTTTTCCGGACGGCAGCCCGTCTGTCACATCCGCATTGATTGTCCGCACTTTTTCTGCAGTGCTTCCGTCGGAGGCGGTGAGCGTAGTTTTTGATTCATTCGAATAACTTCCCCACTCACGGGAATCGCCCTCATTTGCGGTCAGGATGTAGGTCTGGCCGCCCACTGTGTATATGGAAATGCCGTCCGGCATATAGGCTACGATCGCATCGGGATAGGTTTTCGCGACATAATCCCCGTCATCTATGAGGTCGATGGCATTTGCTTCCATGCTCAGATCTTTATATCCGAGAGAGTAGATGCCGGTGAAGGCTCCGCTGTCTAAATCCAGCACGGCGATGGCGTTTGCTTCCTGCAGCACCACATATGCGGTCGTGTCAGTCGCCGCGATGTATTCCGGCTCAAGATCAGCACTGACAGATACCCCTTTTGCGAGAATGACACCGGCGGAAACCAGTGCTTCCCGCTGGCTGTCATAAGCGGTAAAGTCAACCGTTTTCACGGCGGAAGCGGAGAGGTTGTCCGTATCCAGCGTAATGATCGAGACAGAACCGAGGGGATCGGTGGTTCCGGATCCGTAACCCTCACGCGGTTCGCCCTCGTTGGCGGAAAGAATCTTTGTTCCATCCGGTGTAAAGCAGACCATGTCCGGTTGGCAGCCGACTTCTATCGCGGTGAGAAGCTCGCGGCTGATTGTATCGATAAGGGCGACATATCCGTTGTCCGCATATCCCTCTGCCTGCAGGGCGACCGCTGCGATGCCGAGATCCGAATTGATGGATACGGAGGTCATGTCCCCGTAGAAGAAGTCCGGGTACGCTTCTGCCATAAGTGATTTTACATCAAGCTCCTCGGCGGTAAGGTTGTCTGTGGCGGCATCGGACAGATCACAGGTGAGGGTCTTGAGATCAATGATCTCCAGCATGCCGGTCTTACCGTTGACCGACCATGCGGTATTATTGGCGGAGTCATAAGAGATAATTTCGGTCACCCCGCCGTCCGCATCGGATACACCGCTTACATAAGAGCCCAGCTTTGTCAGGTCAACGCTGCCGGAGGAACCGTTTGTAAATCCCTCTTTTTTCAGTGTATATCCCTGATCGACCTTGCTGACTCTCACCGCAAAGGATGCCGTCCCGGCGGCATAGGATTCTGTCTCCGCCGCAGTCACCGTGATTGTCGCAGTCCCGACTCCGAGGGCAGTGATCTCCCCGGTTTCGCTTACCGTCACACAGGAGGGGTTCGACGAGGTGTAGGCGATGGTTCCATTATCGCTTGCCGCCGCAGTGATCTGGTAGGTATCTCCCTTTGTGAGAGAGATTGTCGTTTCGGAGGTGACGGAGTTCCCGGAGGCGTCCGTTACCGTCACAGTCTGGGCGTCCTTTCCGGCAACATAGGTGCCCACATGCGGGCCGTTGTCAGCTGAGACAGTGACGCTGTAGTCAATTTCCACACAGTCGGTTGCGTTATTGTCTGTGTCCGCGAAGGCGGATCGGCGAACTGCTTTTTTCTTGGACTGGATGCCACTGTAACTGCCCTCATAGACCAGTGGTGCCTGTTCCGTTGTTTTATCGTTTCCTTGGGCGGCAAGGCAGTCCACATAGGAAATGTTTGCTGTTGTGATGTCTCCCGTGAGATCATTGGAGAGCGTATCTGTTCCTTTTACTAGGACGACGGAGAATCCCTTGTTGTGAATAATTATACTCCATTCCTGATTACCGGCCGGGACTTCGTATTTAACATTTTTTTGACTTGTGACCGCCGCGCAGCGGATCAGGTAGTAATCCTTCGAGCCAATTGTGCCGGTCAGTTTCAGTACCTGCCACGCAGAAGAATCATCCCCGTCTTTACTGGATTTATACTAGATAGTCCAGCCAGACAGATCCACAGCCTCCGCGGTCGGGTTGTACAGCTCGATAAAGCTGTGGGAGGCGTAACCGTCGGTCGAACCCCCGTATACCTGATTGATGATCACATGGTTCAGCGGCGTCTCCGTGGCCGCCGACGCGGTGACGGTCAGCGGGAATCCTGCCGTCAAAGCAGACAGTACCGTCACGGCAGTCAGCAGGAGAGTGGCGAGCGTGGCTCGTATTCGGTGTTTGATTTTCATACTCTTTCTTCCTTTCTGATATCAGATTTTATTTCCTATAATAATCGCTCTGTGTAAATTCCCATGTGTTTCAGCCGTAAAGTTTGAGGAAAATTTAATCGACGGGAAATGAATTCGCTCTGATTTTTGTCGTGCGGTGTAAATATAGTTACTTCACAGAATTTTCTTCTTTTTAAATATCCAGATACAAATGCCGACTACGACGAGGCTCAGCATCACCACAAAGGGATATCCCTGTTTCAGCTCCGGCATATTCTCAAAATTCATCCCGTACCATCCGGTGATCAATGTAAGCGGGAAAAATATCGTGGAGATCACCGTCAGAAACTGCATATTCTTATTCTGCCGTTCGTCTGCCATCGTCTGATAAGCATCGCGCACCTGCTGTGCATATTCCAGAAGCGAGCTTACCCGGTCTTTCTGCCGTTCCGCGCGGTCCGCGATCGTATTAAAATATTTCAGCTGCTTTTTCGCAAAATACCGGTCTTCGTTTTCCTCCAGTTCCCGGGCCATGTCCATGATCTGGTCATAATAACCCCGCAGTGTCAGAAGCTGCTTCCGGATGGGCTGGAGCCGGCTCTGAACATTCTCAGAAATTCCCTTCGGAATCTCATCCTCCATCTCCATGAGTTCATTTTCAAATGATTCCAGCAGGACGGAATCCCGTGCCATCATCTCAAAAAGGAAATAATATAAAAACCGCTCCCTCCGCATTTTCTGCTGCGCCCGCTTGACGCGGATCTGCTTAATGATGCGCTCGGTAAATTCCGTATTATCAATAATATACTGTTCCGTTATAACAAAGGCAATCTGATAGCGCTTCCCAAGAACATCCAGAATCCGGGGGACGGCCAGTGTCCCGTAAATACAATCCTGCTGGCTCTCTGCCTTGCAAAAATAAATACCGGATAGTGTCGGCTCCGTCTCCACATGGAGGGAGAGTGTCTCGAACAGAATCGGACACTCATTCTCCGATATCAGAAAAACAGCCGGCTGATCTGTGTGAAGAACCGCATTCAGATCGGTCTCTGGAAGCTGGGCATCCAACAGAAGGATCATTCTTTCGCCTCCCCGATAAAATACCCGAAGCTCATCTGATCCATGGCGCCTTCCGCCAGATTGACACAATTGTTCCCCATGCGGTCAATGCAGTTTAATATCTGTGTAAATGGCGCCGTGAGCTCTTTTTTGCACCTGCCATCCTGAACACGCTGCATGTGAGACTGCCGCATATCGACGTCCAGATTCAGAATGTCCTCATTATCCCGGAGAATATTCGCAAGACTCCCGAATTCACCGCGGATCATCGCTGCGATGGAATCCTCATACATTCCGGCGATCTGCTCCATCCCGTCGTTGATCTCCCGATGGGCTTCTTCTGAAAATGTGTATTTTTTCTCTGCCTTTTCTTCTATGGAATCTGCCATATCCGCCGCGAGATTTCCCATTCGCGTGATATCACTGAGCACGCACAGAAGCCGCGCCGTCTGTGTCGCCTGCTGCTCCGTCAGGGAGCCGGAAGAAAAGAGCTCCGCAATATAGTCGTTGATCTCGCCATCCACAACACGGACGGCTGTCCCGTATTTTCGGACGTTTTTCAGAACATGCGTGTCATCGTCCCGAATCATGCCGGTCACATCGCGCAGCATGGTCTTTACCATATCACTGCAGCGAAGAACCTCCTGCGCCACAAGGCGAAGCGCCGCCGCGGGCTGATGGATCACATTTTTATCCAGATAGACCGGCGTGGACAGATCGATTTCTCCCTCTTTTCCCTCCGGCACAATCTTCATCACGATTTTGACCAGCAGACCGAGGAGACAGACCCAGACTACCGTCATGGTTATGTTAAAAATCGTATGCGCGTTTGCGATCTGGCGGGAGATGACATCCACCTCCGCCCCTTTCGGCGATATGTACTGGATCAGCTTTGCGAAGGGTTTCACAAACCAGATAAAGATCACCGCACCGGAGACATTAAATACGGTATGGGCTACCGCGGTCCGCTTTGCATCCCGCGACTGTCCGATGGAGACGAGAAGCGCGGTGATGGTCGTTCCGATATTGTCTCCCAGAAGAATCGGGATCGCTCCCGCAAGGCCGAGAATGCTGGTCACGCCGTCCGGGCCCGCCTGTGAAGCAAAATTCTGCAGAACCGCGATGGTCGCGCTGCTGCTCTGCACCACGAGGGTCATCAGCGTTCCCACCGCAACGCCCAGAATCGGGATGTTTGCTACCTGACCGATCAGATCTGTAAACACCGGGCTGGAGGCCAGCGCTTTCATGACATCTCCCATCGTCTCGATTCCGAGGAAAAGGAGACCGAATGCGAAAATCGTCTGCCCGATATTGCGGATCTTCTCATTCTTAGTGAGAAACGCGATAATGAAACCGGCAAAGACAAATACATAGATATAATCTGTGATTTTGAACGCGATAATCTGCGCCGTCATCGTGGTGCCGATGTTGGCACCGAGGATAATGGGAATCGCCTGCGGCAGGGTCATCAGCCCCGCGCTGACAAATCCGATCGTCATGACGGTTGTGGCGCTGCTGCTCTGGAGCACCGCCGTCACCAGTGCGCCCGCGAAGACGCCGAGAATCCGGTTTTTCGTGAGAACTGCCAGGATGCTTTTCATCTTTTCTCCAGCGGTCTTCTGCAGACAGTCGCTCATCATATTCATACCGAAGATAAAAATGGCCAGTCCGCCAAATAATCCGAAAATAATCTGTAATGTGGAATTCATCTCTCTACTCCCTTCCGGTGTTAATTTCTTCCCATGCAGTGATCGTGCCTGTGAACAGATCTTTCAGCTCCGCTGTCGTGACTTCGGTCAGCGGATTTTCGCTGTTGACGATAACGGCAATGCCGTCGTAGGCAAACACCTGACTGTCGAGAAGCTCCTCCTCGTAGTCCTTTAATTCTCTGGATGACGCCCCCAGATCGCATCGCCCCTGCATGGCGTCGTTGATGCCGGAGGTAGAATCGTCGGCTGTCACCTCAATGACCGCATGTGTGTTGATCGTCATATATTCCGCCGCCAGCTCCTCCAGCAGCGGCGCCGCCGAGGTAGAACCGCTGATTGTGATCGTTCCCTCATATTGTCCGGAGAGGAATGTGGCGGCATCATTCACCGCGACATAGGACTCCGACACAATCTCCTGTCCCTTTCCGTTTATATAGGTAAGAAAATCCTCCTCCAGGTCGCTGAGCTCTCCGCTCCACACCAGCAAAAACGGACGGCTCAGAGCATAGTCTCCGCTCTTCACGTTTTCTCTCGTGCCGTCTGCGCCGTCCACGGCGAGAACCGTCTCATTTCCGAGCTCCTCCAGTGATCCCGTGGAAATATAACAGATCGCGGATGCATCCTCCCGCACCGCAGCGATGACCGCATCCGCATCATTCACGATGATTGCATTGTCCGTGGTGCCATCCTCTTTCTCTTCATCCTCGCTGCTGTCAAACCCGACCAGTCCGGCAAAGGCGCTGCGCGTACCGGAGCCCTCCTCACGGGAAATCACCTGCACCTCGCCCAGCGCATCCAGCCCGTCCACCTGCCCGATGCTCTGCGCCGACGCGCCGCAACCGCCAAGCGCCAGCATTCCCGAAAGCAGCAGGACCGGCAGGAGATATCGTCCCTTTCTCATCACAATCCCCTCTTTCTCATATCGTAAAACGTGTCAACCCTACGCTACTACGCGCATGTAAAATCTTCTGTGCTCCTTATGTGAGAATCAGGTAAAATTTATAACATCAAAAAGGAAGAAAGGCATCCGAACAAATTCGGATGCCTATGACATATATAATCGTGATATTTGTTGGGAGCGTAAAACTTAAAATATCCTGAGTCTCGTCCGTCACATCATCGCCTGCAAGATATGTTCGACCGTGTTCAGCGTCCCATGTATGAGCCAGCTCGGATAGATGGATCCGTCCGATTTCTTTTCGTTAATATACCCCAGAAGCAGCGCAACAACAAAGGGATAGATCACGATCACGGCTCCGGCAACAAAACTGGTTTGTCCCCACACCTCCAGAAGATGGATCACGGCGAATATCGCTGCGTGAATGATGTTGGCAGTCCGGAATCCGAATGAATTCGCCATCCTTTTCAGCAAAAATCCCCGGAATAGAATTTCTTCTGACAATGCAGTTTGAATAAATGAAAACATCACGATGCTCGGAACCGCCGCCAGGCCAAGTCCTTTATACGCGGAGTCTCCAATGGCAAGATCACCCCGGATCAGAATCGCAAACTCTCCCACCACAAAGCTGCCGGCAAGGATGCCAAGAAACCAGATCAGATATTGGCGTCTGTTTTCTGTTTTGAATTTATGAAATCCAAGCCAATGGAAAAAATTTTCTCTTTTTCTCGCGGTAACAACCCACCAGATTAGCGGGATGATACTGAACAGTATCACTTGTACCACAGCGTCCGTCAATGCACTTATGAACATATTCTGTTTCTCCTGCTCTGTAATAAATATGCTAAATTTCCGGATCCTTTGTTTGCCTATCCTCACTCAGAAAAAATTTTCATCTTCATCTTTGCCGAAACTGCAAAAAATACCAATCCCAGAGGAAACATTACCGAAAGGACTCCCACACCGATATTCTGGGATCCGCTGATCTGTGTGACTAACCCTACCACCATCGTGCCCGCGAAGGATGCTCCCTTCCCAAAAATGTCATAAATCCCGAAATATTCTCCGGATTTCTCCTGAGGGATAATTTTCGCGAAATATGAGCGGGACAGGGACTGGATGCTCCCCTGGAACATTCCGACTACAACAGCCAGAATCCAGAACTGGTACAACTGTGTCATAAATGCGGCGTACACCGTGACGGCAAAGTATGCCAGGATGCAGACAGCGATCAGCCGTTCTGCACGGATTTTCCGCGAAAGCCTTCCGAAAACGAGCGCGGAGGGAAATGCGGCAATCTGTGTTACCAGAAGCGCCGCCAGAAGCCCGACAGTATCAAGCCCTAACGAGGTTCCGTAGGATGTCGCCATGTCAATAATTGTATATACGCCGTCAATGAAAAAGAAAAACGAGATTAAAAACCACAGCGCTTTCCTGCTGGACCGCAACTCCTCAAAGATGCTTCCCAAATTCCGGAAACCCTCCCGCATCGAATGCATTCCGGCAGAAGCAAAATGGATCTGCTCATAGCTTTTCCACAGGGGAATCGACCAGGCCAGCCACCATACTGCTGTGATCGCACAGCCAAGCACAGAAGCTGCCGTCATAGATATGAGTCCCACCATGGCGTACAATACATAAATCACAACAACCGTAATAAACGGCACACAACGCCCGATATACCCCAGGCATATCCCCTGGCGGATACTTCATCCATCCGTTCTGATGTAGTGACGTCGCAAAGCATGGAATCATAGATCACGAGACTCAGCTGGTATGCCGTCTTTGCCAGGGCAAACACCAGCAGGAACCAGAGCCAGTGCACGGTAAATCCCAGCACGACACAGGACACCGCCCCAATCAGGATTGTGACCGCAAAGACTTTTGTCTTCACGCCCTGCAGGTCGGACAGGGAACCGATTGTCGGTCCCAAAACCGCCACGATAACCGTGACAATGCTGGTGGCGTATGCCCAGTAAGCCAGATAATCTGTCTCCGATATCCCGGCGTCAGCGGCGAGCGTGTGAAAAAAGATCGGGAGCAGAGTAGATACCAGCAGGGTAAATGCGGAGTTTCCTACATCATACCAGATCCATTTTCTCTCAATGGGCGTCGATTTCGATGTCATATTGCCTCTCCTCCTCCACAGGTAGTACAGGGATATCTTCCCATCCCTGTCCCGGGCCGAATGTTGGTTCCATGCCTGTCGGGAACGAACCTCCCCGCAGGAATTCTTCATATGCACAGATCCGTTCTGCATAATCTTTCAGCGCCTGCCCAAACAGTTTCTCGAGTCGGAGATTGCTGTCTTCGCTTCCCGGCAATGCTTTTTTGGCCACCACCACATGGCACATTTCCTCCGAACACCTGCTGATCTTCAAAACCATGTCAGCCACATTCCTGCGGAAACTGCCGCCACAAATCATCCCGCAGTAAAATTTCATCGATTTCAGTGCGGTCTGTACCTGCGCAGCCGTCACTTCCGGAAAAAAATCTGCGATCGCAGCGGCATTTTCCGCCGAAGGGATGATATGCGCCGTGAGATTCGTATGGAAAATGTCTCTCCCCTCTTTCTGCAGCAGATACCGGTCAAACTCATTTTCGATATCTGTATGCGCCAGTGATGATACGGAAAGTTTCTTTTCCACATAACCGTGACAGGCGCTATCCAGCGTATAGTGGCAGAGGAACCCTGCAAGATAAGCGAGAGCGGCTTCCGTGTTTTCTGCTTCAGTATATGTAGTACGCGCCGGAAAGAAAAAGTCTCTGCCCGGACGGCTGTGCATATCATATCCGCATTGATCGATCGGATGATTATGCAACGGCCTGTAATAAAAAAATATATCCGGCCCGTGCAGTCCGATATCGTAAAGCTGCCTGTTTTCTTCGACAGCCTGCGCCGTCTGCTCCGGCAGTAACGGGTACGCTTGTCTCCCAAAATATAAATGCGCATAGGTAGATGGCATGTAATCACCTCCGGCGGATCAACACTAAATATCTTTCCGGCATTTCATCAAGCATGAACTATTCGCATGCCGCCGGTATATCCCCGACGCCGTTCAGGATCATCCTCGGCTGGTAAGGAAATCTCCGGCAGTCCTCGCGAGTGGTAACACCGGAAAGCACCAGCACGGTATCCAGCCCGGACTCAATTCCCGCCACAATATCGGTATCCATCCGATCTCCGATAATCGCCGCCTCCTCCGAGTGTACGCCCAGCAGTTTCAGCCCGGTTCGCGTCATCAGCGGGTTTGGCTTCCCCATATAATATGCCTGCTTTCCGGCTGCCAGTTCAATCGGCGCGACCAATGCACGACAAGCCGGAGCGATCCCGGACTCAGTCGGACCCGTCAGATCATAATTCGTGCCGATCAGCTTCGCGCCGTTTCGTACCAGACGAATCGCTTTTGTGATCATCTCCAGATTGTAGCCGCCGGACTCACCGACTACCACATAATCCGGATTGACATCGTTGTAAGTAATTCCCGCGTCATACAACGCATTTAACAATCCATGTTCTCCCATCACATAGGCGCTGCCTCCGGGCGCCTGACTTTTCAAAAAATGAGCAGTAGCAAGGGCACTGGTATAGAAATTGGATTCATCTACCTCCAAACCCATCCGTTCCAGTTTTTGTTGAAGTTCTTTTGTCGTATACTGTGAAGAATTTGTCAAAAACAAATATTTCTTCTGATTCTTTTTTAACCATTCTAAAAATTCCGGCACTCCCGGCAACAGACGGTTCCCGTGGTAAATCACTCCGTCCATATCACAGATAAATCCCTTTTTTTGCAGCAATGTTTCCAATATTTTATATCCTCCGCATTTTCTGACTTTGCCGACATGTCGGCGAAAGGCGAAATGTCATTCTAAATCGCTGATTCACAATATGATATAGCATAAACGTTTCCTGTGAAGTCTGATAGCACTTCTATGTAAGAATGTTGTAAAAAACAGGTATCAGGCGCGAATATCTATTGTGCTTTGAGTACAATATAGCAGACACTACAGAAAGAAATTTATAAGGCTTTTGCGGAGCAATTCTTAACACATTCAAAGCAAAGTATACATTCCGTGCCATTTTCGCGTTTTCGCGAGTTATCGGTAACATCCACTTCCATAGGGCATACTTTTTTGCATTTTCCGCAGGAAACACATTTGGATTTGTCGCATTTTATCCGCAGAATGGAAAAATAACTCATAGGTTTCAAAAATACCGTGATCGGGCATATGTATTTGCAAAATGCCCTGTTGTCCTTAAATACAAAAGCCAACGTAATTCCAACGGCGTAATATATCAAATTCCCTATGATAAACACCCAAAACAAAATTTTCTCGATGTAGCCAATGTGGGATAAGAATAACGAGAATACAAACACAAAGGAAATTCCGAATGTAACATATCTAATCCAGCCAATCTCTTTCCTTGGCGAATTTGGTATCTTATATGGAAGAAAATCCAGCACCATTGCCGTCCAACAGGCATAACCGCACCATCCTCTTCCAAATAATAACGGACCGAAAATTTTGGCTACTGCATAATGAATTGTTGCGGCTTCAAATACGCCCGTAAAAAGATAGTACCAGAATCCCTCAATCTGCATGTTTTCTCCGCAAATCAGCCCCAGATAAATCAGCATATAAAGCCCCACCAGCAGTTGTGTGACACGT
>JAJQBM010000283.1:0-11783 GCA_021203285.1 Clostridiales bacterium
ATCCGCAGACGCCGATTCCCTATGAGATTGAGAAGCTGACCTCGATCAGCGACGATATGGTGATCGGTGCGCCGACGATCGATCAGGCACTTCCGCAGTTTATGGAATTTTCTGAGGGCGCGGCGATGGTGGCACATAACGCGGATTTTGACATGAGCTTTATCCGCAAAAACTGTGAAATCCTCGGCCTGCCCTGTGAGAAGACCGTGCTGGATACGGTTTCTCTGGCGCGGGTTCTGTTGCCGCAGCTAAACCGCTACAAGCTGGATACTGTGGCGAAGTCATTGCAGATTTCGCTGAATCACCACCATCGGGCGGTGGACGATGCGGGCTGCACCGCTGAGATTTTTGTAAAATTTGTCGATCTGCTGTATGCACAGGGAATCCGGGATCTGGATCAGTTGGCGCAGATGGAGACATCGTCTGAGGAAACGGTGAAAAAGCTTCCCACCTACCACGCGATCATGATCGCGCAGAATGATATCGGAAGGGTAAACCTGTACCGACTGGTTTCCGATTCTCATATTAAATATTTTAGCCGCCGCCCCCGTGTGCCGAAGAGCGAGTTCGCGAAATACCGGGAAGGGATTCTCCTCGGCTCGGCCTGTGAGGCGGGTGAGCTGTACCGTGCGATCTTAAACGGACGCCCGGAGCAGGAAATCAGCCGGATTGCCGCTTTTTATGACTATCTGGAGATTCAGCCGCTGGGCAACAATGCGTTTATGCTCCGGGATGAGAAAAGTCCTGCGGAGACGGAGGAGGACATTCGGAATATCAACCGCCGGATCGTGGCGTTGGGCGAACAGATGAACAAGCCGGTGGTCGCCACCTGCGATGTGCATTTTTTGAACCCGGAGGATGAGGTTTACCGCCGTATCATCATGGCCGGAAAAGGCTTTAAGGATGCGGACAATCAGGCGCCGCTCTATCTGCGCACCACGGAGGAGATGCTGGAAGAGTTTTCCTACCTCGGCAGCGCGAAGGCTGAGGAGGTCGTGATCACCAACACGAATAAGATTGCGGATATGTGTGAGCGCATTGATCCGGTGCGGCCGGACAAATGCCCGCCGGAGATTGAGAACTCCGATCAGACATTGCGGGAAATCTGCTATACCCGTGTGAGGGAAATTTACGGTGAAAATCTGCCGGATGTCGTGACGGAGCGGCTGGAGCGGGAGCTCAACTCCATCATCTCCAACGGATTTGCCGTTATGTATATTATCGCGCAGAAGCTGGTCTGGAAGTCCAACGAGGACGGCTATCTCGTCGGCTCCCGCGGCTCGGTCGGTTCCTCCCTTGTGGCGACGATGGCCGGAATCACGGAGGTCAACCCGTTAAGCCCGCACTACATATGCCCGAACTGCCATTTTGTCGATTTTGACTCGGAGGAAGTGAAAGCCTACGCCGGGCGCGCGGGCTGCGATATGCCGGACCGCAACTGCCCGAACTGCGGGACGAAGTTGAAAAAAGAGGGCTTCGACATTCCGTTTGAGACCTTCCTCGGATTTAAAGGGAATAAAGAGCCGGATATTGACCTGAATTTCTCCGGCGATTACCAGAGCAAGGCGCACAAATATACGGAGGTCATTTTCGGCGACGGACAGACCTTCCGCGCCGGGACCATCGGAACGCTGGCGGATATGACCGCATACGGATACGTGAAAAATTACTTTGAGGAGCGCGGAATCCGCAAGCGCAACTGCGAGATCGACCGCGTTCTTCAGGGATGTGTCGGCGTGCGGCGGACGACGGGACAGCACCCGGGCGGCATTATCGTTCTGCCATTGGGGGAGAGCATCTACTCCTTTACCCCGGTTCAGCATCCGGCCAACGATATGGATACCGATATTGTCACAACGCACTTTGATTATCACTCCATTGAGCATAACCTGTTAAAGCTTGACATACTCGGACACGATGATCCGACCATGATCCGCATGCTGCAGGATCTGACCGGTGTGGATCCCCGGGATATTCCGCTGGATTCCCCGGAGGTCATGTCGCTGTTCCAGAATACATCCGCGCTCGGCATAATGCCGGAGGATATCGGCGGGTGTCAGCTCGGCACGCTGGGGATTCCGGAGTTCGGAACCGATTTTGCCATGCAGATGCTGATTGACACCCATCCGACCCAGTTCTCGGATCTGGTGCGGATCGCGGGGCTTTCCCACGGCATGGATGTCTGGCTCGGCAACGCGCAGACGCTGATTCAGGAGGGGAAGGCGACCATTTCCACCGCCATCTGTACCCGTGTACATATCATGATTTACCTCATCGGAAAGGGGCTGGACTCGGAGGAAGCCTTCAATATCATGGAGAAGGTAAGAAAGGGCACGGTGGCAAAGGGAAAGTGTGAGCAGTGGCCGCAGTGGAAGCAGGATATGATCGACCACGGCGTGCCGGACTGGTATATCTGGTCCTGCGAGAAGATCAAATACATGTTCCCGAAGGCTCACGCGGCCGCTTACGTCATGATGGCATGGCGGATCGCATGGTACAAGGTGTTTTATCCGCTGGCCTACTATGCGGCGTTTTTCAGCATCCGCGCGACGGCATTTGACTATGAGCTCATGTGTCAGGGGCGGGAGCGGCTGGAGCGTCACCTAGAGGAATACCGCCAGAGGAAGGATACCCTGACCAAAAAGGAACAGGATACCCTCCGGGATATGCGTGTCGTACAGGAAATGTACGCGCGGGGATTTGAGTTCCTGCCGCTGGATATCTATCGGGCAAAAGCCCGCCATTTCCAGATCATCGACGGGAAGCTGATGCCCGCCATCAACACGATTGACGGCATGGGTGACAAGGCGGCCGAGGGCGTGGTGGAGGCGGCGAAGGACGGGCCGTTCCTCTCCAGAGACGATTTCCGCGACCGCGCGAAAGTCAGCAAGACCGTGGTGGATCTCATGGGAGACCTCGGGCTGTTGGGTGATCTGCCGGAGTCGAACCAGTTGTCGCTCTTTGATCTGTGAACCATAAAAGATTTTGTGTTGACAAACATTCCGCCCGCAACGTATACTTTACCTAGTTTTGAAATATTGATAGCGTGAGATGTCATTGATCTGACCATAAGGTACGGCCTGAAGGGGAAGACAGGTGATCACAGCACGAACGAAGGAAAACCATGCTGCCCCTGTACCCATTTTCTGTACAGAGGCAGCTTTTGTATGTTGCTTTCTTAGAAACGTGAAGGGGAATTTACATAAAACATTTCAAAGAGGGACACTTTTTTGTGTCCCGGTTGAAATCGTTTTATGTAAATTCCGGAATATAATGAGAGAAAAAGGAGCAGCCATGAGCTTAAACAGTACACCCTCCGCGAACCGGGTCCACATCGGATTTTTCGGGAGAAGAAACGCGGGAAAATCAAGTGTTGTCAACGCGGTGACCGGCCAGGATCTCGCCGTGGTCTCGGAGATTCGGGGAACGACGACGGATCCGGTTTACAAGTCGATGGAGCTTTTGCCCATCGGTCCGGTAGTGATCATTGACACGCCGGGCTTTGACGATGAGGGCGCGCTCGGGGACCTCCGGGTGAAAAAGACGCGGCAGGTCTTAAACAAGACCGATGTGGCGGTGCTCGTCGTGGATGCCGCGGAGGGAAAGCAGCCCTGTGACGAGGAGCTGATCGGTCTGTTTCGCGAGAAGGAGATTCCCTATGTCATAGTCTACAATAAGATGGATTTGATCACGGAGCAGAGGGAGCTCTCGGCGCAGGAAATCTATGTCAGTGCACTCTATAAACAGGGCATTTATGAGCTGAAGGAGCTGATCGGCAAATCTGTCGTGGCGGAGGATGCACGGTTAAAGATCGTCGGCGATCTGATCCGCCCCGGAGATTTTGTGGTTCTGGTGGTCCCGATCGACTCGGCGGCGCCGAAGGGCAGGCTGAATTTGCCCCAGCAGCAGACCATACGCGACATTCTGGAGGCGGACGCAACGGCTCTGGTGGTAAAGGAAAACGGCCTCGCGGAAACGCTGAAAAACACCGGTAAAAAGCCGACCATGGTGATCACGGACAGTCAGGCATTTGAACAGGTGGCAGCCACGGTGCCGGAGGATATTCTTCTGACCTCCTTTTCCATCCTGATGGCGCGGTATAAAGGGTTTCTGAATGCGGCCGTGGATGGGGTCTGTGCGGTGGACCAATTACAGGACGGGGATACGGTGCTGATCTCTGAGGGGTGCACGCATCATCGTCAGTGCGACGACATCGGCACGGTGAAGCTGCCCCGGTGGATCCGCCAATACACCGGAAAGGAAATCTGTTTTGAGACGAGCTTCGGAACGGGATTTCCGGACGGCCTCTCCTCATATAAAATGGTAATTCACTGCGGCGGATGTATGCTGAATGAGCGCGAGGTGCGGTACCGCATGAAATGTTCACTGGATCAGGGCATCCCGTTTACGAACTACGGCGTGCTGATTGCGTACCTGAAGGGAATCTTAAAGCGGAGTGTGCAGGTGTTTCCTTCCCTGTATGAAAAATTATGAAGAAAATAGCAGTATACGGAAAAGGCGGAATCGGAAAATCGACGATCGTCTCAAATATGGCGGTCTCACTTGCACAGCAGGGATACCGTGTCATGCAGATCGGCTGCGACCCGAAAGCGGATTCCACAATCGCCCTGAGGCATGGGGAACCGCTGCCGACGGTTCTGGAGACATTTCGGGAGAAAAAGGATGCCTTTGAGGCGGAGGAAATCGCGAGAGTCGGCTATGCGGGGGTTGTCTGCGTGGAGGCGGGCGGTCCGATTCCCGGCATGGGATGCGCAGGCCGGGGAATCATTACCGCGCTGGAGAAAATCGAGGCAAAGGGGATTTATGAAACCTGTCAGCCGGACTTTGTGTTTTATGATGTGCTGGGCGATGTGGTCTGCGGCGGATTTTCCATGCCCATGCGGAGCGGCTATGCGGATGAAATATACATCGTTTCCTCCGGCGAGAACATGTCCGTCTATGCGGCGGCGAACATTGCCACGGCCATCCGGAATTTTCAGGGACGCGGCTATGCGAAGCTGGGTGGCGTGATCGTGAACAGGCGGAATGTGAAGCGGGAGATGGAGAAGGTGAGCGAGCTCTGCCGGGACTTTGAGACAGAGATTGTCGGCGCAGTCGGATTTTCGGAGCTGGTGCAGGAGGCGGAGGAGCGTCATCTGACGCTGATGGAGGCGTATCCGGAGAGCGCCGCTGCGGAAGAGTTTCGTCAGCTTGCATCGCGGATGCTGTGAAGGTGAGATATGCTGAAAAGACTGTATCATGATGATCACAATACAGGCAGTGCAGGGACGCGGATTGCCGATGCAGAGTTTCCGGCGCCGTTTCACGAGGGGTTGGAATACAGCTCTCCGGCCCGCGGTACATGGAACATTGTCCATACAGGCATGCTGATTCCCCAGTCCCACCAGATCTTTGTGTGCGCGATGGGGTGTCTGCGCGGCGTCGTCCTGACGGCGGCGGAGATGAACGCGCTGGGGCGCTACTCCTCCATTCAGATCCGGGAGGAGAATGTGCTGGACGGCGGCATGGAGGATCTGATGATCGAGGGGGTCACGGACATCATTCACAAGCTGGATTACCGCCCGCGGGCGATCCTTCTGTTTATAAGCTGTCAGCATTTTTTCCTTGCCTATGATCAGAAACTGGTTTTTACTGTCCTTCGGGAGCGTTTTCCGGACATTCGATTTACGGATTGCTATATGATTCCGACCCTGCGCAAAAGCGGCCTGACACCGGATCAGAAGATGCGGATGCAGATGTACAGCATGTGGGAAAAACGGCCGTTTGACGCCAAAAAGGTGAACCTGATCGGAAGCAACCTTCCGACCGCGCCGACATCGGAGCTGCGGCGGATGGTTGAGGAGGCCGGATTTTCATTCTGGGATCTTTCCCGGTGCCGGGATTTTGAGGATTACCTCGCCATGGCGGAAGCTCCCCTGAATCTGGTCTATGAGCCGATCGCCGTCATGGCGGCGAAGGAATTGAAGGAGCGTCTGGGGCAGGACTATCTCTGCCTCACCTTTACATATGATTTTGAGGAGCTGGAGAAAAATTATCAGTTTCTGGCGGATGCGCTGGGCATTGCAAAGCCGGATTTTGCCGCGGACCGGCGGCGGGCAGAGGTGGCCATAGACCATGCCGGAGCTGTGATCGGGGAGACGCCCATCGCCGTCGATTACACTTTTACCTTTCGCATTCTAAACTTTGCGAGGATGTTGCTGGAGCATGGATTCCATGTGACAGAGATCTATGCGGATGTATTTCCGGCGGAGGATGAGGCGGATTTCGCATGGATTCGGGCGCGCTATCCGAATACCATGATTTTCCCCACAAACCGCCCGGCGATGCGTTTTTCCGCTTCGTCGAAGGATTGTCGGAACATCCTCGCCGTCGGGCAGAAGGCGGCGTACTTTGCGGCGACCGACCATTTTGTCAATGTGGCGGAGAGCGGCGGGTTTTACGGATACGACGGAATTGTTCGGATCATGGAGCTGATGGAGGAGGCGTTTTCTCAAAAAAAGGATCGGAGAGCCGTCATTCAGAGGAAAGGGTACGGGTGCGAGAGCTGCATATGAGACAGACGACAGGATTGACTTCTACCTATTCATCGGACGAATTCGGCATCTGTTCCGCACTCTATGAGCTGGGCGGGATGGTGGTCATGCACGATGCCTCTGGCTGCAATTCGACTTACACAACCCATGACGAACCGCGGTGGTACGACATGGACAGTATGATTTTTATCTCTGCCATCTCCGAGATGGAGGCCATCATGGGGGATGACGGGAAATTCATCAATGACCTGACAGAGACGGCGCTGGAGCTCAAACCAGAGTTTATCGCATTGGTGGGTGCGCCGATTCCCTGCATGATCGGAACCGATCTGGACGCGATTGCCGCTATCGTCAGCGAGAGGACGGGAATCCCCGGCTTTGCCTTTCCGGCGAACGGGATGCACGACTACACGTGCGGCGTGTCGATGGCATTGGAGCGGATTGCCGACCGGTATGCGGCGGAGGGGGGCATGCACAACCCGGAACAGGATGGGAAGAAGGAAGCGGCCGCCGACGATGAGATTACGGTAAACATCATCGGCGCGACACCGCTGGATTTTTCCCTGACCGGAAGCGTGGACTCCATCCGGCAGTGGGTGGAGGACAGCGGAATGAAAGCGGGCGTCTGTTTTGCCATGGGATGTACGTTGGAGGAAATTCGCCGGATGGGCACGGCATCGGTCAATCTGGTGGTTTCTTCCGGGGGACTGGCGGCCGCGAAGCTGCTGCGGAAACGCTTCGGCACGCCCTATGTGGCGGGCGTTCCCTTTGGAAAGGAGTACGCCGCGCATCTGGCTGAGCAGGTGAGAGAAACCGCCATCTCCGGGATGAGAGAATTTTCCGATCACATGATATCATTTTGCGGAGGCGGGGCGGAATCGTCGAGCGGGAAGATGCGGACGCTGTCTCTCGTCGGAGAACCGGTTTTGTCCGTGTCTCTTGCAAAAGCCATCGAGATGGAATGTGGGATCGGAACGAGGGTTCTGTGCCCGCTGGAGACGGGAACCGAATTGCTGCGGGCATGTGACATCCGCACGCCGGAGGAGGACGATCTGATCCGGGAGATCCGGCGCTCGGACGGGGTGATCGCGGATCCGCTGTACCGGCCGCTCTCTGGGGAGAAAGCGTTTTATCCGCTGCCGCACGAGGCATTTTCCGGTAGGATATATGACAGTGTGAACCTGATCGCGAGGGCACTTTGTGCGGAACAATCCGTAGTATCATCGCGCTAATCATATTATTGT
This sequence comes from Clostridiales bacterium, assembly GCA_021203285.1. Taxonomy (GTDB): domain Bacteria; phylum Bacillota; class Clostridia; order Lachnospirales; family Lachnospiraceae; genus Eubacterium_I. The sequence goes on from JAJQBM010000283.1 coordinate 7,799, forward strand.
ATAAGTACAGAAAGGAATCACGCAACCATGCTGAAGCTTGCGATATACGGAAAAGGCGGGATCGGGAAATCCACCACCACGGCAAATCTGGCGGCGGCTTTTGCCACGCTCGGGAAAAAAGTGATTCAGATCGGCTGCGACCCGAAGGCTGACTCGACGATCAATCTGCTGGGCGGGGAGCCGATGCTTCCGGTCATGAATTATATCCGCGACCACGATGAGGAGCCGGAGCAGCTTTCGGATATCGCGCGGAAGGGATTCGGGGGCGTGCTCTGCATCGAGACCGGCGGGCCGACGCCGGGACTCGGCTGTGCAGGGCGCGGGATTATCACAACCTTCAGCCTTCTGGAGGAGCTGGAGTTGTTTGAGACATGCAAACCGGATGTCGTGCTCTACGATGTCCTCGGCGATGTGGTCTGCGGCGGCTTTGCCGCGCCGATCCGCGAGGGGTACGCGGAGCACATTCTGATTGTGACCTCCGGGGAAAAGATGGCGCTGTATGCCGCCAACAATATATATACGGCGGTGCAGAATTTTGAAGACCGCGGTTACGCGTCGGTGAAGGGGATTATCCTGAACCGGCGGAATGTGGAAAACGAGTATGAGAAAGTCGCTGCGTTTGCCGGGGAGCGCGGACTTGAGATCATCGCGGATATTCCGCGAAGTCCGGATATCACCCGCTATGAGGACCGGGGGATGACGGTGATCGAGGGGGATGCGTTGCTGCCCGTCAGCCGGATTTATCTGGATTTGGCGGAAAAACTGCTGAAGGAAGAACATAAAGAGATATGAAACAGGATGTCTACTTCATCACCGCGGCGGAGCTTGCCGCGCAGGGAAAAGAAAATATTCCGGACGAGCTGAAGTCGTCGAAGCATCTGATCTACAGCTCCCCAGCCACACTGGCGTTCAACTCGCCGGGAGCGCAGGGCTTCGGCGTAAAGCGCGCCGGACTGGCGATACCGGGTTCCGTGATGCTTCTGGTCGCGCCGGGCTGCTGCGGGAGAAACACGATGATGCTGGATCAGATCGGCGGATACGGAGACCGCTTTTTTTATCTTCTGCAGGATGAGACGGACATTGTGACCGGACGCCACTTAAACCGGATCCCCCATGCGGTGAAGGAGGTGGCGGATTCTCTGGAGGAGAAACCCACCGCGGTCATGATCTGCATCTCCTGCGTGGATGCCCTGCTCGGCACGGACATGGAGCGGGTCTGCCAAAAGGCGTCGGAATATGCGGGGGTGCCGGTTCTGCCGTGCTATATGTATGCGCTGACCCGCGAGGGCCGCGTGCCGCCGATGACCTCGGTGCGCAAGACGGTCTATGCCCTCCTTGAAAAGCGGGAGAGGAAAAAACGGGCGGTGAATCTTCTCGGAGAATTTGCCCCGTATGACGACGGATGCGAGCTCTATGAGATTCTGGAGCATCTGGGGATCAATATCGTCCGGGAAATTTCGTGCTGCCGGGATTTTGAGGAGTATCTGTCGATGGCGGAGGCGAATTTTAACATTGTCCTGAATCCGGAGAGCCGGTTGGCCGCAGAAGATTTCCGGAAACGGCTGGGTATTCCGTTTCTGGAGATGACGCGCGTCTACCAGATCGACAAGATCAGAAAACAGTATGAGCTGCTGGGTACGGCTCTCGGCGTGAAGATTGATGATTCTGACTATTACGAGGAGGCGCTGCAGGCAGTAAAGGATTTCGGTGCATCCCGACCGAAGACTACCTTCGCGGTGGGGGAGTGGATGAACGGAGATCCGTTTGAGCTGTCGCTTGCGCTGCTTCGCTACGGGCATTCGGTATCGGAGATTTACGGGACGGTCACGGATATGAATTTCATCTATATCCGTAAGATTGCAGCGCTCAGCCCGGACACGAAAATTTATACCAATCTGTCCCCGACCATGCTCAATTATAACTGCGGCACGGGCGCGGCGGATATCACCATCGGGCAAGACGCGGCATTCTACCATCCGGGCAGCCCGAATGTGTCGTGGAACGCGGAGCGAAAACCGTTCGGATACGCGGGGCTGCGGGATTTGTTCAGGGAGATCGGTCGAGTATGAAAGGATTATTAAAATATTTATCCCCCTTCGCTCCGGATCAGTCCGGCGCGGTATCGGTTTTATATGAGCTGGGCGGCATCATCGTAATCTGTGACGCCGGCGGCTGCACCGGAAATATCTGCGGCTTTGACGAGCCGCGGTGGTTTGAGAAAAAGAGTGCGCTGTTTTCCGCGGGACTGCGCGATATGGATGCGATTCTCGGCCGGGATGACCGTCTGGTGGAAAAGCTGGATGATGCGGCGAGGCATCTGGACGCAAAGTTTATCGCGCTGGTGGGGACGCCGGTTCCCGCGGTGATCGCGACAGATTTTCGCGCGCTGAAGCGGATGGCGGAGAAGAAAACCGGCCTGCCGGTGATCACGCTGGAATGCACCGGAACGCATTTGTATGATCGCGGCGCGTCGGATGCCTATCTGTCTCTGTTTCAGACATTTGCGAAAAAGGATGCGAGGAAGGATCCGGATGCCGTCGGTGTTCTCGGCGTCAACCCGTTGGATGCCGGCATGCTGCACGCGGACTGTATTCTCAGGAAAAAGCTGAATGATGAGGGATACGCACGGGTGTATTGTTACGGCATGGATTCCGATTCTGAGAAAACGGGGGAGAAAGGAAGCGGATTCCCTGCTCTTACAATGATTGAGCAGGCAGGAAGCGTTGCAAAAAATATCGTGCTTGCGCCGTCGGGGATGAGAGCGGCAGAGTATTTGCAAAAGATATACGGCACTCCATACGAGACGGCATATCCGCTGCTCTCGGAAGAATTCAGGAGAAGGCTGCGGAGCCTGGCGGGAAAACGCGTGCTGATCGTCCCTCAGCAGATCGCGGCGAATGAGATCCGGCGGGAAATCGCGGCGGATTCTGCCGTAAACCGGGAAAAAATCGTCTGCGGCACATGGTTTATGCAGGTGCCGGAGCTTAAGGAGGCGCAGGATGTGACATTTGAGCGGGAGGAGGAATTTGTCTCCTTTGCTGAGAACGGAGCGTTCGATGCCATCGTCGCGGATGCCCGGTTTCACCGGGCGTTGCGGGGATGGAAGGGTGAATTTGCGGAATGCCCGCATTTTGCGGTGTCGGGAACGCTGACAGGGGAAAGCGGTATCCTGTAACATGAAGGATAAAGGTTGCTTGTGATGAAAAAAAAGGACGGAGACGGCAAGAAAAATCACATAACAAGGCATATTCGTGTATACGGTATCGTTCAGGGCGTCGGCTTCCGCCCCTTTGTGAGCCGGATTGCGGATCGAATCGGCGTGAGGGGGAGCGTGGCAAACAAGGGCTCCTATGTGGAGATCTTTGCGGCCGGGACGCAGGATCAGCAGGAGGCGTTTCTGTATTCATTGGAGTACGAAGCTCCGGAGCGCTCGGCTATTTTAAAGATCGAAGCCGCAGACTGTGCGGATCGCGATTTTGATTCTTTTGATATCATTGAGAGCGAGCGGGAGACGGGGGATATTTTTGTCTCGCCGGACATAGCCACCTGCCCGAAGTGCAGGCAGGAGCTTTTCGACCCGGCGAACCGCCGGTATATGCATCCGTTTATCAACTGTACCGCCTGCGGGCCGCGGCTGACGATACTGGACGCCATGCCCTATGACCGGGAACGGACTAGCATGAAGAAATTCCCCATGTGTCCGGCGTGTGAGTTTGAATACACGCACGCCGAGACCCGGCGCTACGATGCGCAGCCGGTCTGCTGCAATGACTGCGGGCCGGAGGTCTATCTGACCGGCAGTTCAATACGGGGGCGGGAGGCCATTTCGGCGGCTCGCAGAGCCATCGCGGACGGAAAGATCGTCGCGGTCAAGGGCATCGGAGGGTTTCATCTGTGCTGCGACGCGACAAACGAGGCGTCGGTGAGCCGTCTGCGGCAGTTAAAACGCAGCCCGGTCAAACCGTTTGCCGTGATGATGTAAAAT
>JAJQBM010000283.1:11793-14438 GCA_021203285.1 Clostridiales bacterium
CCGTTGCAGATGCTGTGGTTTTCTTGCAACGACGGACACGAGATGCCGACCGATTCTTTTATCATGACCAGCGGCAATGTATCGGGGGCGCCGATTTGCCGGACGGACGAGGACGCCCTGCGGGAGATCGGCGGATTTTGCGACCTGATTCTTTCCCATAATCGCAAGATCCGCCTTCGCGCGGATGATTCCGTGATGGGGTTTTACGAGGGGGAGCCGTACATGATCCGCCGTTCCAGAGGCTACGCGCCGCTTCCGGTCATGATGGATTTTTCCATGGATGAAGTGCGGCCGGATGATACTTCCGGGAGTCGGGCCTCATGGAAGGGACAGGTGCTGGCGGTCGGTGGAGAACTGAAAAACACCTTCTGCATCGGAAAGGACCGGCTTTTTTATCCCTCCCCCTATGTGGGGGACATGGGCGACGCGCGGACGGTGCAGGCGTTGACGGAGTCCGTCGCGCGGATGGAAGAGCTGCTAGAGGCGAAGCCGGAGCTTGCGGTCTGCGATCTCCATCCGAACTACAACACGACGGCGGTGGCGGAGTCCATCGGACTGCCGCTGCTGAAGATTCAGCACCACTATGCGCACATCCTGTCCTGCATGGCGGAGAACAACCTGCCGCCGGATACGAAAGTGATCGGCGTCTCCTTCGACGGAACCGGATACGGAACGGACGGGACGATCTGGGGCGGGGAGCTGCTGACAGCGGATTACCTCGGCTTTGAACGGGTCGGCAGCATCCGGCCGTTTCTTCAGATCGGCGGAGATGCGTCGGCGCGGGAGGGATGGCGGATCGCGGTTTCCATGATCAATGCCCTGTATCCAGACAATGCGGCGCAGATCGTGAAAAAGCTGGATCTGTGCGATGAACCGACCCGAAAGCTCAGCGCGCAGATGGCGGCGCGGCGTATCAACGCTGTGGAGTCCACCAGCGCCGGGCGGCTCTTTGACGCGGTCAGCGCGATGCTGGGAATCCGGAAAGCATCGTCGTTTGAGGGGGAGGCATCCACGACCCTCCAGTTTCGGGCGGAGGCGTATCTGAATTCAAAAACAGAAAGGTCGGAAACCGATAAGGAAGAAATCGACCGGTTTCTTCTTGCGGAAATGCAATGCGGTGAGGCAGAGGACAGAATTTTCCTGCCGACGGATGAGCTGGTGCGTTTTCTCATCGATGAAAAACTCCGCGGGGAGGACACCTGCCGGCTGGCATATCTTTTCCATGAGATTCTAGCAGCACTGATTGCGGCCGGGTGCCGGAATATTTCCGAAAAAACGGGCATCAAAGCCTGCGCGTTGAGCGGCGGAGTTTTTCAGAATCAGCTCTTGTTAAAGCTCTGTGAGACCGGCCTTTCGGATGCGGGGCTGACTGTGTACCGGCATCGGTTGATACCGCCGAATGACGGCGGGCTGGCGCTGGGGCAGGCGGCAGCGGGGATGGCAAGGTTAAACGCCGTTTCAAAAAATGAAAATATGTAAGCGATTTGAAATATAGATGATTGTGCAAAAGGAGGAAGACGAATATGTGTGTCGGATTATCGGCGAGAGTGGTGGGAATCAGGGACGGAATGGCGCTGGTGGATGCTTTCGGTGCAAAGTGCGAGGTATCCGCGCAGCTTCTGGATGATCTGGAACCGGGAGATTATGTCATGGTTCACGCCGGGGTTGCGATCGCGAAGATCGACGGGGACGACGATGACGAGGCGGATGCCGTGATCGGCCTGCTGTAGAGGAAAGAGGCAGAAATAAGATGGATGATACAATCAAAAAAGCACGGGATATTATCGAGAATTACAACGGACCGAAGCTGCGGATCATGGAGGTCTGCGGTACGCACACGCACGAAATATTCCGTCTCGGAATACGCAATATCCTGCCGGAGACGATCGAGCTGATCTCCGGTCCGGGATGTCCGGTCTGTGTAACTCCGGTCGGATATATCGACGAGGTGGTTATGCTGGCGCTGGAAAAAGGATGTGCAATCTGTACCTTCGGGGATTTGATCCGGGTGCCCGGAACGAAAGAAAGTCTGGCCGGGGCGAGAGCCGATGGGGCAGAGATCAAAATAGTCTATACGCCGCTGGATGCGGTGACGTTTGCGGGGGAAAATCCGGAGAAACAGGTTGTTTTTCTGTCGGTAGGCTTTGAGACCACCACGCCGTCTGCCTGTCTGGCAGTTCAGAAAGCGGCGGAGCAGGGACTGAAGAATTTCTCTATTCTGACGGCGAACAAGACCATGCCGAACGCCTATCAGGCCCTGAAGGGAAGCGCGGACGCGTTCCTCTATCCGGGGCATGTCAATGCGATCACCGGGGAGACGGACTGCCGCAGGCTGATGGAGGAGGGCGTCTCCGGCGTGATCGCCGGATTCACGGCAAAAGAGCTGCTGACTGCGCTTGCCGTCATTATCGAGAAGTCCAAAACAGGAGAGCCGTTTTTTGCAAACTGTTATCCGAGAGTGGTGCGGTCGGAAGGCAATCCCGCCGGAAGAGCGGTCATACAGAATGTAATGGAGCCCTGTGATTCGGAGTGGCGCGGACTGGGTGTGATACCGGGTTCCGGCTTGCGTCTGCTGGAAACGTATCGGGATTATGACGCCCGGATCAAATATGATCTCCCAGAGATTCACGGGAAGCCGAATCCGG
>JAJQBM010000021.1 GCA_021203285.1 Clostridiales bacterium
ATCTGATGCAGGGATTCTCTGCCACTCTCCAACTGACAATAAGTTTACTCTATCAAAGTTTCATTTTTGATTGATTAAGGTATCCCCCTGTGCTAGAATTATTTTATCTGATTTTAAAATATGGAAACAGGGGGTTTTATTATGTATCAGGAAGAATATAAACGCTGGCTCGCGGCTGATCTGGAGGATCCGGACTTAAAGCCCGAGCTGTCCCGGATTCGGGAAGATGACAATGAGATCAAGGAGCGCTTCGCCGCCTCCCTGAAGTTCGGCACTGCCGGTCTTCGCGGGATTCTGGGCGCCGGAACCAACCGCATGAATGTCTACGTTGTCCGGCAGGCGACACAGGGCCTTGCGCGGTGGGTAAAGACGCAGGGCGGCACGCAGACCGTCGCCATCAGCTACGACAGCCGCTTAAAAAGCGATATCTTCGCAAAGGCTGCCACCGGTGTGATGGCCGCAAACGGCATTCATGTGCGCATCTATGACTCACTGCTGCCGGTACCGGCTCTTTCCTTTGCCACCCGCTACTACCACTTCAACGCCGGTATCATGGTGACAGCCTCCCACAATCCGTCCAAATACAACGGATACAAGGCTTACGGGCCGGACGGATGCCAGCTAACCGACGACGCAGCCGCCATCGTATACGATGAGATTCAGAAAACGGATGTCCTGACCGGCGCGTCCTGCATGTCCTTTGCGGAGGGCGTGGAGCAGGGTCTGATCCGCTTCGTCGGAGACGACTGCAAAAATGCTTTCTACGCGGCGATCGAAGACCGTCAGGTTCGTCCGGGTCTCTGCAAGACCGCGGGGTTAAAGCTTGTGTACAGCCCGTTAAACGGTTCCGGTCTCATCCCGGTGACCAAAGTGTTAAATGACATCGGAATCACGGATATCACAATCGTCCCCGAGCAGGAGTACCCGAACGGTTACTTTACCACCTGCAGCTACCCGAACCCGGAGATCTACGCCGCATTGGAGCTCGGCCTGCAGTTGTCGAAGGAAACCGGCGCGGATCTGATGCTCGCCACAGACCCGGATGCGGACCGCGTGGGCATCGCCATGAAGTGTCCCGACGGCTCCTATGAGCTGGTCAGTGGCAACGAGATGGGCGTCCTCCTTCTGGACTACATCTGTGCCGGACGGATTGAGAAGGGCACCATGCCGGCCAATCCGGTCGCTGTAAAATCCATCGTCTCGACGCCCCTGACGGACGCCGTTGCGGCGCACTACGGTGTGGAACTGCGCAGCGTGCTAACCGGCTTCAAGTGGATCGGCGACCAGATCGCAAGTTTAGAAGCCGCCGGTGAGGTGGACCGCTTCATCTTCGGCTACGAGGAGAGCTACGGATATCTAGCCGGACCCTATGTCCGCGACAAGGATGCCGTCATCGCCTCCATGCTGATCTGCGAGATGGCCGCCTACTACCGCAGCATCGGAAGCTCCATCAAGCAGCGTCTGGAGGAGATTTACGCGCAGTACGGCAGATACCTGAATGAGGTGGACAGCTACGAATTTCCCGGTCTGACCGGTATGGACAAGATGGCCGGCATCATGCAGAGTCTCCGTGACAACGCCCCGACCGATTTCGCCGGAGATAAAGTCATAAAAGTGACGGATTACAAGGACAGCGCGGCGACCGGGCTTCCGGCCTCCAACGTCCTGATCTTTGAGCTGGAAAGCGGCGCCACCGTGGTAGTTCGCCCCTCCGGCACGGAGCCGAAGATCAAGACCTACTTTACCACCCGCGGCAAAGACCTCGCGGAGGCCAAGGCGCAGAGAGCCACGCTGACCGAGGCGATCAAACCGTTGCTGGCGTAGAGCCCGGAGCTTTCAATCATTCACATACAATGACCGGTACAGAGCGTTTCAATTATAAAATCCACTCCGTACCGGTCTTTTTATTCTCCGTTTATGGAAGTACCGTTATAGCTTTGCCCTTTTTAAAGTCTCAAGGAATCTGCGGCGCGCCTCATTCTGCCGCAGCTCCCGTCTCAGCTTTTCATAGTGCTGTCCGGAATCTAACACTTTATTTGAGTAATAATAATGGTTGGCAATTTTCCAGAATTTTTCCGGATAGGACAGCCTGCAGAACAGTTCGATCCAGTCGGCCTCATTCAGCCCGTGTACCCTGTCGTATTCCCGCATCATTTCCAGTCCAAGTGTCTCGCTCCACTCGTGTTTTTCCAGACTTTTCCGCAGGAAATTTCCGAGATCAACCACCTGTGCATCATAGCGCGCGTGTTCCATGTGAATCAATGCCATTCCATCGGCGTCCGTAATGACATTGTGCTGGTTAAAGTCACCATGGCAGACGCCCATGGTATGATTGTCAAAAATATCCTGCCGCCGGACAGGAATCGCAGGGTATCCTCTGACTGGTGGAGATATTCCGGAAAACATTTCAGGTACAAGAGTTCAAAGCCGCTCTTATTTTTGCGCGCCGCAATGTATTTTCTGATCCGTCGAAGCTCGCGGTCACGGCGAATGTACTCGGCATATGCCGTTTCCGGCCTGCGCTCCGTCTGCATCACACCCTCGCAGGCAGAATGAAATCCCGCCAGAAAGGAGATCGTCATCACCAGATCCATCCGGCTGCGGGCATCACACTCCCGCCCTTTGATCCAGTGGTGAAATGTGTATTTTGTGCCGTCCGGTCCTTCTGTGATCAGCTCATCCTCCGCATTTTTCAGCATAAAATCACAACGGATGTGACGATCGGTCAAAAACCCGCCGAGCTGATAGAGATATTCCGCCTTCTGTTCCTGCCCGCGAAACTCCTTCAGCGCAAACAGCCCCTGATCGGTCTCGCAGATCAGAATTCCCCTTCCCCTGTAGAATTTCTCCGTCTTTGCCTGCTGCTTCTCCAGAACCTGTTCCACCCTGTAATACACAAAAACACCCCCTTTGCATAAGAGATCGCGCGTGATGCGTCTTTTTCATCTTATGAAAAGGGGTGGAAAAGTATGCTTATCGGTATGGTTTTTGAATTATCATGGCTGATATCGATCCTCGCGGTATCTGCACATCAGCGTCTCGCGCGTGTTCCGCTCCGGATCGTCGAGAACATCCTGCAGCATCAAATCAAGGATCCGCCCGATCTCTCTGCCGGGCTTCTGCCCTGCGGCGATGAGGTCGGAACCGGTCACGGCCAAGTTCTTCAAGGAAAGGCACTGTTCCTTTTCCCGGATCCCGCAGTAGATCCGCTCATATTCATCCAGATATTCCAATTTCTCCTTTTTCAGGTAATCGCTCTGGGCGAGAATATCGGCCCGCTTGACGGCAAAAAGATCCGGATACTGTGCCTCCCCGTTGCGATAAACTGCGCGGCGCACATTCCGCTCGTTTAGCGGCAGCGGCCGGTCGTCATGAGCCCGGATGAGGGCTTTCACCCGCGCGATGGTATCGTTGTCAAACCGCAGACGGCGCAGGATCTGTCCGGCCATCTCTGCTCCCATTTTCGGATGCCCGTGAAAATGATCGCCTCCCTCCGCGTCCGTTTTGATGCAAAGGGGCTTCGCCACATCGTGGAGCAGCATCGTCAGACGCAGGACACGGTCTGGCGGCACCTCGCTAAGGGAGACAATCGTGTGCTCCCCGACAGAGCCCCAATGATGCGGGTTGTGCTGCGGGGTCTGCATCATCCGGGAAAACTCCGGCAAAAAGACATCCGCCATCCCGGTCTCATACACCTCCCGCATCTCCTCCGGATGCGGTGAAGTCAACAGCTTGACCAGCTCCACCTGAATCCGCTCCGCACTGATCCGGGACAACTGAGGCGCAAGCGGCAAAATGGCCGCGCGGGTATCCGCGTCAATCCGAAACCCAAGCTGCGCCGCAAAGCGCACCGCCCGCAGCATCCGCAGCGCATCCTCCCGAAAGCGGTCCTCCGCCACTCCAACGCAGTGCACCACGCCCCGCTCCAGATCGCCCAGACCGTCAAACGCATCCACAAACCCGGTCTCATCGTTGTACGCCATGGCATTGATGGTAAAATCCCGCCGCTTTAAATCCTCCAGCAGATCTGAGGTGAAGGTTACAGACTTCGGATGACGCGCATCCTCATACTCTCCGTCGATCCGGTATGTCGTCACCTCAAAGCCTTCATGCTCCAGCATGACCGTCACGGTACCATGCTGTATGCCGGTGTCGATTGTATAGCAAGCGGGAAAGCGCGCAGAAGCATACACTCCCTCCGATGCCTTCCTTGCGCGAGAAAAAAGCGCTTTCACCTGCTCCGGCTTCGCGGAGGTCGTGATATCCCAGTCCTGCGGCGTGCGTCCCAGCACGCTGTCCCGGACGCAGCCCCCCACCGCATAAGCCTCAAAGCCGGCGCTCTGTAATTCTTCTATAATAAAGGATACCTTGTCCGGCAGGCGTATCTTCATGAAACCCTCCGCTTCCGACATACTAGTACAGCGTTTCATAAATAACTAGACTTAAGCAAAAAGGTCTAGTTATTTTGAAAACGCTGTACTAGTATGCGCGTCCCCAGTAGGCCAGCTTCTTCGCGGGCTTTCCGCAGCAGACGCAGGTCGCGGCGATCTGCTCCTGATCATCGAAAGGCATACACCGGGATGTCGCACCGGTCTCCTCCTTGATCTTGTCCTCGCAGGCACGGTCACCGCACCACATCCCGCGGATATAGCCCGGCTTTGTGTTGACAATCTCACAGAACTCCTGATAATCATGGGCATCGTAGATGTGGGAATCCCGATGCGCCTTCGCGCGCTCAAACATATCCTTCTGAATCTGATCCAGAAGCTGCGGGATCACGGTCTCAACCTCGTCCAGTGCAATGACAATCTTTTCTCTGGTATCCCGGCGGACGGCAACGCAGTGATTCTCCGCAATGTCCCGCGGCCCCAGCTCGACGCGAAGCGGAATGCCGCGCATCTCCTGCTCCGAATACTTCCACCCCGGGCTCTTATCCGAATCGTCCAGCTTCGCACGGCAAACCGTTGTCAGACGATCCTTCAGGGCAGCGCATGCCTCCATGACGCCCTCTTTTCGCTGCTGCACCGGAATGACCATAACCTGTGTCGGCGCCACCGCCGGGGGCAGGACCAGCCCGGAGTCATCCCCGTGAACCATGATGAGCGCACCAATCAGGCGCGTTGTCATACCCCACGATGTCTGATGTACATACTTTAACTGGTTATCTTTATCTGTATACTGGATACCGAACGCTTTCGCAAAACCATCGCCGAAGTTATGGCTCGTGCCGGACTGCAGCGCCTTTCCGTCGTGCATCAGCGCCTCGATGGTGTAGGTGTCCTTCGCGCCGGCGAACTTTTCCTTCTCCGTCTTCTGTCCGCGGATGACCGGAATCGCCAGAAACTCCTCCATAAAATCCGCGTAGAGGTTCAGCATCTGGATCGTCCGCTCCTCGGCCTCCTCCGCCGTCGCATGCGCCGTGTGTCCCTCCTGCCAGAGAAACTCTCTGGAACGCAGGAAAGGCCGGGTCTCCTTCTCCCAGCGGACAACGGAACACCACTGATTATACAGCTTCGGCAGGTCGCGGTAGGACTCGATATCATTCTTATAAAAATCGCAGAACAGCGTCTCTGAGGTCGGTCGGACACAAAGCCGCTCCTGCAGCTCGTTCATACCGCCGTGCGTGACCCACGCCACCTCCGGCGCAAAGCCCTCCACATGATCCTTCTCCACCTCAAGCAAACTCTCCGGAATAAACATGGGCATATACACGTTTTCTACCCCGGTCTCCTTGAACCGCCGGTCCAGCTCACGCTGAATATTTTCCCAGAGCGCATAGCCCGCCGGTTTGAAAATCATACAGCCGCGGACGCTGGAATAATCCATCAGCTCCGCCTTTTTTACAACATCTGTATACCACTGGGCAAAATCCACATCCATGGATGTGATCGCCTCTACCAGTTTTTTGTCCTTCGCCATGATATGTTTGTCTCTCTTATATATCGTAATCACAAATTATACGGGCAGAGACTCGAAAAACCTGCGGTTTTTCTCTGCCTTTATCCGCACATTATAACACAGTCCTTCTGATAGGAAAAGAGCGGATTTGAGTTCAATTTCTCTTTTTAAAATTGAACTTTCTTCAAAAAATTCACATTCTACTGTTGACATTACTTTGAACCGGTCATATAATTTGAACTATCGCAAAACCCGGTGCAGGTCAAAAGTTCAATTTTTCTCCTGCCCTGCATACGGATACGGTCATACCCCACAGTGAGGTGAGATTTTATGGATACATTTACAGAGCGCTTAAACAGCGTGATGAGAGAGAAACAGTACAAACAGATCGATGTGATTGCTCTGGCGAATCAGGTGGGAGCGGCGTCGGGCATACACATCGGAAAAAGCCACATGAGTCAGTATTGCAGTGGGAAAACGGTTCCGCGGGCAGACATCCTGCGTGTGCTGGCGCAGGCGCTGGAGGTCGACCCGCTCTGGCTTCAGGGGGAAGGACAGGAGACATCCCCTCAGGCACGGGAGGAATCACCCGAAATAAATCAAACCGGTTCAACATACAGATATACAGGAGAGACAACCATGAGAATATTTGAAAAATCAAGCAAACTGAACAATGTATTATACGATGTTCGGGGGCCGGTGGTGGATGAAGCCAGCCGCATGAGCGACGCCGGTATCCATGTCCTGAAGCTGAACATCGGCAACCCGGCGCCGTTCGGCTTCCGCGCGCCGGAGGAGGTCGTCTACGACATCCGCCGCCAGATCGCAGACTGTGAGGGATATTCCGACTCCAAGGGTCTTTTCTCCGCGCGGAAAGCCATCATGCAGTACGCGCAGCTAAAACAGATCCCGAATGTCTCCATCTCCGATATTTACACCGGAAACGGCGCAAGCGAACTGATCAACCTGTGCATGCAGGCACTGCTGGACACCGGCGATGAGATCCTGATTCCCTCTCCGGATTATCCGCTCTGGACCGCCACGGCCACTCTGGTCGGCGGGACGCCCGTCCACTACATCTGCGACGAGCAGTCGGAGTGGAACCCGGATCTGGAGGACATGGAAAAGAAAATCACCGACCGCACGAAGGCCATCGTCATCATCAACCCGAACAACCCGACAGGAGCGCTGTACCCGCGCGAGATTCTCGAAAAAATCGTGGAGATTGCCCGGCGCCACCAGCTCATGATTTTCTCCGATGAGATGTATGACCGTCTGGTCATGGATGGGGAGGAGCATATCTCCATCGCCTCCCTGGCTCCGGATCTGTTCTGCGTCACATTCAGCGGACTTTCCAAGTCCCACATGGTGGCCGGTTTCCGTATCGGGTGGATGATTCTAAGCGGAAACAAAGCGCTCGCCAAAGACTATATTGAAGGACTGAACATGCTCTCCAACATGCGCCTCTGCTCCAACGTGCCGGCACAGTCCATCGTACAGACCGCGCTGGGCGGATACCAGAGTGTCAACAATTACATCGTACCCGGCGGCAGAGTCTACGAACAGCGAAACTATGTCTATGAAGCGCTGAACGACATCCCCGGCATCACCGCGGTGAAGCCGAAGGCCGGATTTTACATCTTCCCGAAGATGGATGTCAAAAAATTCCATATCTTCAACGATGAGCAGTTTGCTCTGGATTTCCTGAAGGAAAAGCATGTCCTCATCGTACAGGGAAGCGGATTCAACTGGAAAGAGCCCGACCATTTCCGGATTGTCTACCTTCCGCGGGTTGAGGTTCTGAAGGAAGCCATGGGCAAGCTCGGCGATTTCCTCCATTATTACCGCCAATCATAGTGGAATAGTCAAAACTAACAAGAAACAACGCCGACAAACCCCATTTTGTACCCCACTTTGTACAATAAAATCCTTGCAATCTGATTTTGTTTGTATTATGATGAGTGAAACGAGGCACGCTGTGCCTGCATGATTATAAAAGGAGGATACTATCATGGCATATGTTATTGGCGATAGCTGCATTTCCTGCGGATCCTGCGCGAGTGCATGTCCGGTCGGTGCAATCGCGGAGGGCGATGAGCACTACATGATCAATGCGGATGAGTGCTTAAGCTGTGGTGCCTGTGCCGACGAATGTCCGGTAGGCGCGATCGAGGCAGACTGATCTGTGATTGACTACTTAAACAGCAAGCTGCTGTCCCGATACGGGGCAGCAGTTCTTCTGTTTTGTCCAGATTCCCTGTGAATATCGCGACCCGCTTTTCCGGCAGAACGGAGTGACCGATGCAAAAAGGATTTTATGACAAACTGGCAAAACCGTTTGAGACAAATGAGCATAAAAAAAGAAGGCTGATCCTCGCCAACAGCGTCATCTCCAAAGCCTTCTATATCGCCTACCCGCTTCTGATCGTCATCCTTGCCCTTCAGCGCGACGGGCGGCTGCTTCGCGTCATTCTGGTTCCACTGCTCTCCTTTCTGGCAGTCTCAGTATTCCGCCGTGCCGTCAACGCACCGCGCCCTTATGAGGTCTGGGACACGCCCTCCCTCATCCCGAAGGATACGAAAGGGAATTCCTTCCCCAGCCGACATGTCTTTTCCGTTTTCATCATCGCCATGGCAACGGCTTATGTCTGCGTGCCCGCTGCCATCGTCATGATCGCTGCCGGCATCTTTCTCTCCGCCGCAAGGGTCATCGCACGGATTCACTTTGTCAAAGATGTCATCGCAGGCGCCCTGATCGCCATCGCGCTCGGCTGGATTGGATTCTGGATAATCTAAATTCGCTCCGCAGCCACGGCAGATCCGATCTACTGCACATCATCATACTGCATCATGTAATCCGATTCATCCGGTGAATAATAGAAAATCTGGTCGGATTCCACATACTTCATTCCAAGCTTCTCCATGGCAATCGCCTCAATCTCAGAGAGATCCTCCGCGGTCGCAAGGCGATTCTCCCGCGTATCATTCTCCTCTGCCAGACTCGAAATCTGCTTCTGCAACGAAGCAACCGCCGCGGAATGTACCGTGATCTGATTCTGCAAGCCCAGAAACGTGCAGCAAACCAACGCAAAAAGCCCCAGCACAACGGCAAGAAAAAGGACAGAGCCCCCATTGATAGACTCTGCCCTGTGTCTGTTATTCTCTGCATGGCGGCGGATCTCCTGTCTGCGAGCCCGCTCCTTGCGCTCTGCAATGATATGTGCCGGCACTTTTACCGGCTCCAATACATACGACCCATTCGCCGCCTGTACGAACCGACAATACTGCCCCTTATTCTCCGTCTCAGAGAAATGACTCATACCACTACATCTCCCATATCTGATCGTATCTAACCACAATATATAGTATAACGTATTCTTTCTTAGATGTACAGTATTTTTATGTAATTTATATATTAACTTTTTGTTACAGCTTCCACTCGACCGATGTATTTTTCAGCGCTGCGCAGGCCGCCAGCGACAGATAAGACTGCTCCTGCGGGTCCGAACGGGACGTGATCGCGATCGGGATATTCGCGCCGACCAGAATCCCGCAACTGGAAGCGTGTCCGTGAATCTGCATCGCCTTGACCAGCGTGTTTCCGGTCAGAAGGTTCGGCGTGATAATACCGTCAAAGCTGCCGCAAAGATCACAGTCAAACCCTTTCAGACGGGCCGCTTCCTTGCTGATAATCAGATCATATGCGATCGGTCCGACCAGCTCGCAGTCCGCAATCGGGCGCTCCGTATGCTCGCGGACGATTGTCTGCGCCTCCACCGTATCCTTCATATGGAAAGTCGGCTTCTCGATCAAAGTCATCAGGGCAATGTTCGGACGCTCATATCCAAGAGCCTGAAGGGTGTGCACCATATTCTTAATGATCTGTTTGCGCTGGCTCATGTTCGGCTCAACAACAACGGTCACATCCGAGACCGCCAGAATCCTCGGATAATCCGGAATCTTCAGGAACGTGATATGAGAAAGAAGACGTCCCTTCTCAATCAGAGCGTTATCCTTATCGAGAATCGGCATCAGGAAATCGCGGGTCTGGACATTGCCGCGCATCAGCGCATCCGCCTTCCCCTCTTTAATCAGATCGATCGCCGCCTGCACGACATTCTCCTCATCCGAAACCTCTATGATCGTGTACTGACGGGCAAAAAGACTCAGATCCTTTAACTTGGCAATAATCCGCTCTTTGTTGCCGAGCAGAATCGGCTCCGCAAATCCCTCAGTCTGCGCCTGAAATGCGCCGAGAAGAATGTTCTCCGCATCCGCTCCGGCAATCGCCACGCGCACCGGCTCAGCGGTGGCATGCGCCTTTTCCACAATAAAATCGAAATTCGTCTTATACATCATATTCCCCCTTCGTCCTTCGTCGTTGCTTAATATTATGATAATTATTCAGAACTAGGCTCGAAAAGTCTGCAAATTCCCCAGATCCCGAATAATTACATTTTATTTTATAATACACGTTTGGTCAAGGAGATTTTTCCGTTTGCCTCCTCTTTGTCCCGCCCTTCAAAACATGTATTCCTGAATGCCGCCGTCCGGCTGCACATCCATAAAGCACTCCGTCAGATTCTCATCATCCATAATCTGCAGAACCCGCCGCATCCCGACGGCCAGATCCTTTTTCTCGTACTCTTCTCTGGAAATCCAGTAAACCTGTCCTTCGTCCGAGCTTTTCAGATTCCCCTCGTATGAATCTGCACGATAGAGCAGTCCCACGTTATGTAAGCCGTCGCGGTACCAGTGATAAATGCCCTTCAGTACCGGACGCCGGATCGTCAGGCCGGTCTCCTCCCGCATCTCGCGGATGACCGCCTCCGAAAACGTCTCGCCTGCCTCCACATGGCCGCCGGGGAACGTCGTTCCGCTGTAGTTGCTCCCTGTTTTATCCAGTGCAAGCACCATGTCTCCGTCACACAGCATACACATATTCATAAAAATAACTTTTTCAGGTAAATGTTTTTCTGCCATTTTCTGACGCTCCTAATCCAATCCGCACATAATCCATTCAGCAATTTCTTTAGCCATATTGATAAGATGTCCTTATCCCTACTTACATATTACGCAGACTCTTATAAATCTCATTCGTAAAAATTCCAAGAACCTGTCGCTTCAATTCATCATTACTGAGCAACAAAAAAAGAAATCCTGATTCTGCGACAAGCCTTCGATCAGCGCATCATCAATGTCATTGAAATAGGAAAGTTCAAAATCCTGAACTGTATTATTCCTTGCAATGGTTTTTAGCCGTTCTGATTTCATCAGAATATCTTTAATTTGCAGCATCGCTTTCACCGCTACATCGTTATCATAGGCTTTTCCAGTGCGGGAGTTGATTTCCGCAATAATCTGAGAAAGTCTTTCTTCTTTTTCCTCGATAAGCTCGAAATTTTCAGCAATCGGCAATTTTGTAACTGGTTGCGCTACTATTTTTGTTTTCATATGTTCTTCCTCTTTCTTCTGCACAAAATTCGTCGCCCTGATTTTGCCATCCAAATCATAACCGCCGCCGGGGTACTTGATGTTTATGTAAGAGAGCAGATATGTCATAAAGTTATACTTTTTATGCAAATCCACATCCTCAAAGCAGGACACCTGAAGCATAAACTCATAGAATCGAATGAAGCTGCGCATGAGAGATACAATCTCCATCTGCGTTTTCACATCGTAGGTTTCAATCTTGTTCTTTGCCCGTTTGAAGTAGAAGGTCATTTTCTGCTTATCCTTTGTAGAAATCGTTCCTTTGTAGAGCAGTTCATTCACCTTTTCCACATCATCCGGATCTATCACGGTATAAGCATTAATCTTTGCTTCAATGTCATAAATGGCAGATGGCGTAACTGAATTAGACAGCAATGTCGTCGTATAAAAGCGTGAAAATTCCGTAGTGACTTCTTCATAAGTATTCACAAAATCCAATACGAAGGTTTTCTTCTCAAACAGCGGACAGATGCGATTCAAGCGAGACAATGTCTGCACAGCAGAAACACCTTTCAGCTTTTTCAACACATACATGGCACAGAGCTTCGGCTGATCAAAACCCGTTTGATATTTATTGGCCACAATCAATAAATTATAATTGTCCTTTTCAAGCTCTGCGGTCAATCTATTCTCCGTGAAGCCATTCATTCCGGCTTCCGTATATTCTGTCTCATCACCAGGCAGTTTCACTTTGCCTGAAAAAGCCACCAATGCATGAATATCTGTATATCCTTTTCTCGTAATGTAGTCTTCCAGAGCCTGACGATATTTAACTGTGCCCTGTCTGGATGCTGTCACCACCATTGCCTTGGCATTTCCACCGAGTTCGCTCATCACGCTGGTACGGAAATGTTCCACAATGACCTCAATACGCTGCGCGATGTTTGTCTCATGTAATTCCACAAACCGAGCAATTTGCCGCTTGGCATCGGAGGTTTTGCAGCGAGGATCTTCCTCAATCTCCTTGTTGATTTGATAGAAGGTCTTATATGTCGTATAGTTCGCATGTACATCCAGAATAAAGCCTTCCTCGATTGCCTGCTTCATAGAGTAGAGGTGGAATGCTTCCCTCTGCCCCTTGGTGTTCAGCCGTCCAAAAAGCTGCAAAGTTGTCGGCTTCGGCGTAGCAGTAAAAGCAAACATAGAAACATTCGCCTGCTTTCCATTGCGGCAGATTTCATCCGTAATCATATCCTCTGCATCCATCTCTACCTGCTCCCCAGCACCGAGCGCCTGAGTAACAGCAGCCATATCCTTGCCGGACGCGGAAGAATGTGCCTCATCAATGATAACGGCAAAGCGCTTCTCTTTTAGTCCCTTGACGCTGTCCACGATAAACGGGAACTTCTGAATCGTGGTAGCGATAATCTTTGTATTGCCTTTCAGTGCAGCCGCCAAATCAGCAGAATTACACTTTTCATCCATTACTCGAATAAGTCCCGCTTTATGCTCCAGCCCCATAACGGCTTTCTGAAGCTGACGGTCAACTACCACGCGGTCAGTGACAATAATCACATTATCAAAGGTCATTTCGTTGTCTGCATCATGCAGAGAGGTCAAGCGATGCGCCAGCCATGCGATAGAGTTGGTTTTGCCGGAACCTGCGCTGTGCTGAATCATATAATTCTGTGCTGTCTTGTTAATCTTAACATCCGCCAACACCTTACGGATCACGTCCAACTGGTGGTAACGAGGGAAAATAATGTTCTCAGACCGCCTTATTTTTCCTGTTATCTCATCCTCTTTTTCTTTTGTCTCGATGAAGATAAACTTGGAAATCAGGTCGAGTACCGTGTCCTTTGCGAGGATGTCCTCCCACATATACGATACACTGTATTTATCCTTGTAAGTTGGATTGCCTGCTCCCGCATCGATACCTTCGCCATTACCCATATTGAAGGGCAGGAAGGAGGTGGCGCTCCCTGCCAATTTGGTGGTCATATAGACTTCTTCCAAATCCATCGCAAAATTCACAAGCACACCCGCCTTAAAGAGAAACAGACGAGTCTTGGGATTTCGGTCAGTACGATATTGATAAATAGCATCCTGATAAGACTGTCCTGCTGCATTACACTTCAACTCGAAGCTCATGATAGCGAGACCGTTCAGGAAAACAACTGAGTCAATGCGCTCGTCATCACTGGCCCAGACTTCCTCCATGGCAGAGAAGATGTTTTTCTCATACTTCGCCAGCAAGTCTTTGTTGAATGTGGTGGCAGGCTTGGTGTACATCAGATTCAGTGTCAGGTTGGAAATCTCGATGCCGTGCTTCAACACATTCAGGAGACTGCCGCGTGTCTTTGTCACTTCCGCTCCGATAAAGCTGACGATGGTGTCCTCCAAGTCGTCCTTATAGATTTTCCGAAGGGTCGCCATCTCATCCGGCTGCGTATCATCTAGAAAGTGGAACAGCAATTCACGGTCGCAGGAAAAATAGCGGTCATAATTTACCGCTTTGCGGATTTCATACCAGTTATCCCAGCACAATCGATGCATAATAAAATGCTGGAATTCCTACTCGGACAGAATAGAACTGTGCCTGAAATTTTTGCTTGAATATGTTGCCATGCGGTCTGTCTGTCCTGGCTTCAGTTTTTCTTTATTGATCATCAAGCCGGCACCTCCTTGTTTCCCGTTACATATTCATAAATGAGCGATTTCTTGTATTCGGCCAGTATGTCAAGCTGGGTTCGCTTGTCGACAATAATACTATCAATTTGAAATACTCAATATTTCTTTACACTTTTTCTACACGAAATCTT